>CAYLRH010000229.1:0-2681 GCA_964385905.1 uncultured Alistipes sp. | reverse complement strand
GGTATGCATTGGCATATTCACAAGACTGGTGCAAGGCATTACGATGCGTATAAGCGTTTGGGGAAGAAGATGCCCGTTGTGGTGGCTTTGGGTGGTGACCCCGCCTATACCTATGCTGCGACAGCTCCTATGCCCGATAATATGGACGAGTATCTGTTGGCGGGATTTCTGCGCCAGAAGCCTGTGCGATTGGTTAAGGCTTTGACTTGCGATATTCGTATTCCTGCCGATTGCGACTTTGTCATCGAGGGTTATGTTGACCCCGCCGAGCCAAAGGCTGTGGAGGGCGATTTTGGTGACCATACGGGATTCTATTCGTTGAAGGATTTGTATCCGCGTTTCCATGTTACTTGTATTACGCATCGTCGTGATGCCATCTATCCTGCCACGGTGGTGGGCGTGCCTCCGCAGGAGGATGCGTATATTGCCGAGGCTACCGAAAAGATATTTCTTGCTCCGATACGTCTGGCCGTACAGCCTGAGGTGCGTGATTTGTGGATGCCCGTAGAGGGTACGGCGCATAATCTTGCTGTGGTGTCGATTGATAAACGATATATGGGCCAATCAAATAAGGTGGCGCAGTCGCTGTGGGGCGCAGGACAGATGATGTTTAATAAATATATGGTTGTGGCTTCCGCCGAGCATGATATTCGAGAGTTTGCGACGTTAGGTCGATTGCTACGCCGTGCTGATGTTAAGCGAGATGTGATTTGTAGTGAGGGAGTTCTCGATGTGCTTGACCACGCAACGGCAACCTGCGGCTTTGGTGGTAAGTTGGCAATGGATTTGACGGAGGTGGACATCAATGCCGATGTAGAGTCTATCGCAGCCCCCCGTACGGCTGAGCCTTGTGGTGGTGTGGCGTTGTTTGATACCCGTTTTGTTGAGGAGTATGGTTTGTTGCTGCTCTTCGCTGAGGAGTGTCGTCCCTTGGAGGTTGATGTTGAGGCATACCTTAAACATAATAATATCTCGGGCATGAAATATATCGCTCTGTTCGATTATCAGGCGGCAGGGACGATGACGATGAACGATTTGTTGTGGCTTGCTATGGCCAACAGTGACCCGCGTCGTGATGTGAATATTTTGGCAGGAGGGGAGTTGTGCCTTGATGCACGCAGCAAACATCCGGGAGTGGGGGAGAATCCCGCCCGTTTCCCCAATGTGGTTATGTCATCGACCGATACTATCCATAAGGTTGATGAGCGCTGGACGGAGTATGGCCTGGGTGTGATGATGGAGTCGCCCTCGCGCAAGTATCGTAAGTTGTGGCTCTCGCCAAAGGCCGAGTGGTAAATCGTTGATATGAAACTCTTTGACCAGATGGAGCGACGTGGGGTGGCAACACTGTTGCCGCTGCTGTTTATCGTGTTGTTGCTGGTGGTTATTGTTGAGTTGCTGGAGGAGCCGAAGATTCTTAATGAGCCTAAGCCTGAGCAGGTGGTTGCGCTGAGCGATTTTGACCCAAATAGTTACGATTATGAGCAGTTGCGTGAGTCGGGTGTTCCTACGGCTGTGGCTGCAGGCATTATACGTTGGCGTAGTTATGGCAAGGTCTATCGCATCAAGGAGGATTTGACTCAGGTGTCGGGTATGAATGATTCGATATACGCTCTCCTGAAACCTTATATAATCATTGCCGATTCTCTTGCACCTCAGCCATATACAAACTCTAAAGTTGCTTTTCGCTCCGTGTCGTCAAAGGCCCATGCGCGACAAAATGTTGTAGCCGAAAAGCCTGCGTTAGAAAAGTTTGTTCCCGAAAAATTTCTTATTGATACTGCCTCTGCGGTATATCTTACACGTTGGGGTTTCTCTGCAAAGCAGGCGGATGTGGTGGTGCGTTATCGTGATGCAAGTGGCGGTATTTATTCTGCCGAGCAGTTGCGTCGCTGCTATGTTGTAAGTGATGAGATGGCTGATAAAATGTCGCCCTATATTATCTTTTCTGCGGAGCGAAATGTGGTCTGGACTGACGATAAAACTACGCCCGAATGTGAACTACCCAAGCCGTTGGTGGAGATTAATAGTGCTGATTCCATCACTTTGGTGGGTGTCGATGGCATAGGCCCAAAGAGTGCTGCCGAAATCATTAAATATCGCGATTTGCTGGGCGGATACCACTCTGTGGAGCAGTTGGCGGAGCTTAAATGTATTACAGAGAGCAATTTTGAGAAGATTTTAACGAAAATTTCTTGCGATAGTTTCGTTATTTCAAAAATAGATATTAACTTTGCGGGTCCAAAAGAGTTAGAACGTCATCCCTATGTGTCGGCGCGGGCTCTGAGGCGAATTATTAAACAACGACAATTGAAAGGAGGTTGGAGTAAAATCGAAGAGATGACCGAGCAAAACATATTATCCGAGGAGGAAGCCAAGCGTTTGGCTCCGTATCTTCGATTTGGCACCGTGCCACCGAGTAGATAGTACAAAGAGTTTTTGGCAATAGCGTTTAAGGTTTAGGCGCCGCCGCAGTTTTAAGGTGCAGATGCACTACCCCAAAAGAATTAATTAAAAACAAATAAAAAAAAGGAATTAGATTATGATTATTATGCCCGTTAAGGAGGGAGAGAATATCGAGAAGGCCCTCAAGAAGTTTAAGCGTAAGTATGAGCGTACAGGTGTTTTGAAGGAGTTGCGTCGTCGTCAGTACTTCACAAAGCCATCAATCGCTAAGCGTG
>CAYLRH010000228.1:0-2684 GCA_964385905.1 uncultured Alistipes sp. | reverse complement strand
TTTTTGCCACCTCCAAGACCTTTGACTCGCTCACTTCCCATTGCTAAATTAATTGGTGTGCGAGCCGTGAAGTAGTGACACATAGCTACTGCCATGCCATCGGTGGCGTCCAATCGGCGGGGCATATACTCCAACTTGAGCATTCGCTTTACTATGGCTGCCACCTGCTCCTTTGATGCCGCACCGCTGCCTGTTATGGCTTGTTTTACACGTGTCGGGGCATATTCGAATACCTCCTTGTCGCGATGCAACGCTGCCGCCATGGCAACACCTTGCGCACGTCCCAATTTAAGCATACTCTGCACATTAGAACCGAAAAACGGAGACTCCAAAGCTACCTCGCGCGGGTCGTAGTCCTCGATTAGTTTTCCCACACGCTCAAATATGTAGCGTAGCTTACGATAAGGGTCGCTCATCGTATGTAGGTCTATATCGCCCATCACCACCGAGCGCAATTGCTTGCCCTCGACTTCGATGATACCATAACCCATATAGTTCGTACCCGGGTCTATGCCCATAATGCGATATTTCTCACTCATATTGCAAATATAAAGAAAAATCCCTACATCGCGTATTGATGTAGGGATTTTATATGACAGGAAATTGTTATTACTTCAACAACTCCTCAATCTTAGCCTGCAACTCCTCGCCACGCAACGACTTAGCGATAATCTCGCCTGTTGCGCAATCTACCAAGAAGTTAGCGGGGATAGAGTTAACAGCGTAGTCGTGACGAGCCTGATTATCCCAAGCCTTCACTGCACTTACGTGGGGCCATGTGAGCTTCTTATCCTCGATAGCCTTCACCCAAGCCTCCTTTGTGCGGTCGAACGATACACCATAAATCTCAAAGCCCTTCTTGTGGTAGTTCTTGTAAGTCTCAACCAGGTAGGGTACCTCGCGCATGCAAGGACCACACCATGAAGCCCAGAAGTCGATAAGAACGTACTTGTTCTTCTTGTTCTCAACGATGCTCTTCAATGAAAGCTCCTCGCCCTCGGGTGTCTTATCCACGATGTCGATGTACTTGTTGCCGGGCTCTACCTTCAATGCCTGCTCAGCAGAAGCCTTCATCTTTGCAAACTCCTCCTGCTTGTCTGCGGGCATAGTTGCGATAGCGTCGAGAACCTGCTGGGGCTCAAATGCATAGTAGTTTGACTTAAGAAGTGTCTGTGCCACGAGGTTACCCTTGCAACCCTTAATAGCCTCAAACATAGTGTTATTCCAGCTCTTCTCAGCAGCAGCGGCAACAGACTTGTCGTCGCTCTCCATAAGCTCCTCAAGCTCGCTCAAGTAGCTGTTAATCTGGTCAACGATGCCGTTCAGGTTACCACCTATAGCTGCGAGTGTTGTACGCTTCTCTCCCTCGATTGTTTTGATTGCAATCTCAGCGGGCTCAACATAGAGCTGAGTGAACATCTCGGCACGCTCTGCACCTGCATCCTTGATTACGACGTATGCAACGTAGGGCTGCTCGGCAACACCCTCCATGACAAATGCGTTACCTTCAACGGCAACTGAGTCGATAGTCTTGAGAGCGTTACCCTCCTCTACCTGCAAATAAGCATATTTACCAGCGAACTTCTCAGACTCACCGCTGATTGTAAACTTCGCCTTGTTGGTGCAGCTTGCTACCATAGCAGCTGCTAACACGATTCCAAAAATCTTTCTCATTGTTTATTATTTTTTAGTGTGTAATTACTTTTTAATCTCCTTCTCAAGGGCTGCGATGCGACGACGCATATCGGGCAGGTCCTTGAATACGGCAAACGAGCGGTGGTAATTGATGCCCGGTAATGCAGGTGAACCGAAACGAATCTCTCCATCGGGAACATCCTTGTCGATACCCGACTTAGAGCCAATCTTCACATAGTTGCCGATTGTTACATGGTCGGCAATACCCACCTGACCTGCAAGGAAGCAGTTACGGCCAACCTTCGATGTGCCAGCAATACCCATCTGTGCCGATGATACAGTGTTCTCGCCAATCTCTACGTTGTGACCAATCTGAATGAGGTTATCGAGCTTAACGCCCTTGCGGATGATTGTCGAGTCGGTCTTTGCACGGTCGATACAGGTGTTTGCACCAATCTCCACATTGTCCTCAATAATCACATTGCCCAACTGTGGAATCTTGTCGAACGTACCATCCTCCTTAGGTAGAAATCCGAAGCCGTCAGCACCGATGACAGCGCCTGCGTGGATAATACAATTTGCACCAATGCGGCAACCCTCGTAAATCTTAACTCCTGGGTAGAGCGTTGTGCCAGCGCCAATCTTAACGCCATCGCCAACATATACCTGAGGATAAATCTTCGCTCCAGCCTCCACTACGGCTCCCGCTTCGATAACGGCGAAATCACCCACGTAACAATCCTCTGCTACGGTAGCCTTCTCGGATATTGATGCCATCTTGCTGATGCCCTTCTTCTGGGGTTTCATGGCGTTGTACATCTCGAGGAGTTTCAAAACGGCCATGCCTACATCTGGCAACTTAATAAGTGTGGCAGTAATAGGGGCTGTGGGCTCGAAGTCGTTGCCTACGAGTACGATAGATGCCTCGGTGGTATAAATATACTGCTCGTATTTAGGGTTAGAGAGGTAGGTGAGTGCCCCCTTCTTGCCGCCCTCGATAGAGGATACGGTATGTACGGTTGCATCTTTATCTCCTACGATACTGCCAC
>CAYLRH010000227.1:0-2698 GCA_964385905.1 uncultured Alistipes sp. | reverse complement strand
TCGGACCTTGCCCAGATGCTGAAGGTCATTGGCGTGGAGTCTGTCGAGGAGCTTATCTCGCAGGTTATTCCCACCTCTATCCGTTTGAAGAAACCTATCGACCTGCCCACCGAGGGTATGAGCGAGTACGAGTTCGCTGCGCACGTGGCTGCTCTGGCCGCAAAGAATCGCCAGCTACGCTCGTTCATCGGTATGGGTTACTATCCTACGGCTGTGCCCGCCGTTGTTAGCCGCAATGTGTTTGAGAATCCCGCGTGGTATACCTCTTACACCCCCTATCAGGCCGAGATTTCGCAGGGCCGTTTGGAGGCGTTGTTGAACTATCAGACCGCTATCCTTTCGCTTACGGGTATGCAGATTGCCAACTGCTCATTGCTGGACGAGGCTACCGCTGCTGCCGAGGCTATGCTTATGATGTACGCATTGCGTTCGCGCGAGGCCGTAAAGCAGGGCCGCAACCAGATTTTTGTAGATAAGGATATCTTCCCGCAGACACTCGACGTGTTGCTCACACGTAGCGAGCCATTCGGTATCGAGCTTATCGTTGATGACTACTCAACATACGAGTTTACAGGTATGGAGTTCGGTGCGTTGGTGCAGTACCCCTCGGCTACGGGTGAGGTGCGCAACTACGCTGCCTTTGCCGAGAAGGCTCACGCCGCAGGTGCTTTGGTGGCTGCCGATGCCGACATCTTGTCGTTGGCACTTTTGACACCTCCCGCAGAGTGGGGTGCCGATATCGCCGTGGGCTCTACACAGCGCCTGGGTTGCCCGATGGGCTTCGGTGGCCCGAGTGCAGGCTACATGGCTTGCCGCGAGGCATACAAGCGTAACATTCCCGGCCGTATCATCGGTGTGTCGGTTGACCGTTTGGGTAACAAGGCATTGCGTATGTCGTTGCAGATGCGCGAGCAGCATATCAAGCGCGAGAAGGCTACATCGAACATCTGTACCGCATCGGCTCTGATGGCTTCGATGGCTGGTTTCTACTGTATTTATAATGGTCCTGAGGGCCTGAAGCGTGCCGCAATGACTGCTCACACATCGGCTGTGGCTATTGCCGAGGCTTTGGAGGCATTGGGCTACAAGGTTACACATAAGAATATCTTCGATACCGTTGAGGTGGAGGCCGAGGCTGCTGTTGTGCAGGATATCGCTTTGGCGGCAGGTGTTAACTTCTATTATCCGTCGGAGGGTTTGGTGCGCCTCTCAACCGATGAGGTTACGACCACCGAGGAGGTTGAGGCTATCGTAGCAATCTTTGCCGAGGCGAAGGGCCGCAAGGCTAAGGCCGTGAAGATTGGCTCGGAGGTGAAGCTTTCAGCAGAGGTTGTGCGCCAGTCGGCTATCTTGACAGAGCCCGTATTTAACAAGTATCACTCGGAGAGTGATATGATGCGATATATCAAGCAGTTGGAGTTGCGCGACATCTCGCTTGCCAACTCAATGATTTCGTTGGGTTCTTGTACTATGAAGCTCAACGCAGCAGCTATCATGCAGCCCTTGTCACTCGCTGGCTTCCAGAATATGCACCCCTTCGCACCTGCCGATCAGGCTGAGGGTTATGCCGAGCTTATCTCGGAGCTGGAGAGCGATTTGGCAAAGATTACAGGTTTTGCAGGTTGCTCATTGCAGCCCAATTCAGGTGCTGCGGGCGAGTACACAGGCTTGATGGTTATCCGCGCATACCACCAGAGCCGCGGTCAGGGCTATCGTAACATCATTCTTATCCCCGCATCGGCTCACGGCACTAACCCCGCATCTGCAGCTATGGCAGGTATGAAGATTGTGACCGTAAAGTGCGACGAGAACGGTAATATCGACGTAGAGGATTTGAAGGCAAAGGCTGAGGAGCACTCATCGGAGTTGTGTGGCCTGATGGTTACTTACCCATCTACTCACGGTGTCTTCGAGAGCCGTATCCGCGAGATTGTAGATGCAGTGCATGATGCTGGTGGTCAGGTATATATGGACGGTGCAAATATGAATGCTCAGGTTGGCTTGACCAACCCCGGTTATATCGGAGCCGACGTATGCCACTTGAATCTCCACAAGACCTTCGCAATGCCTCACGGCGGTGGTGGTCCGGGTGTAGGTCCTATCTGTGTTGCGGAGCATCTCACTCCGTTCTTGCCTTCACACCCTGTTGTTGCTACGGGTGGTGAGGATGGTATTACGGCTGTTTCGTCATCACCTTGGGGCTCGGCAATGCTTCTGCCCATCACCTATGGCTATATCAAGATGCTGGGTGAGGAGGGCTTGCGCCACGCAACCGAGATGGCTATCGTAAATGCTAATTATATGTCATCTGCATTGAAGGACGAGTATCGTACTTTCTACTCTGGCGAGACGGGCCGCGTAGGTCATGAGATGATTCTCGACCTTACGAACTTCAAGAAGGATTACGGCATCGACTGCGGCGATATTGCCCACCGTCTGATGGACTACGGCTTCCACGCTCCTACACTCTCATTCCCCGTACACGAGACGTTGATGGTTGAGCCAACGGAGTCGGAGCCTAAGGCCGAGATGGACCGCTTTATGGAGGCATTGGTGCAGATTAAGCGCGAGTGCGAGGCTGCCGCCGCATCGGGCGAGAAGGACAACGTAGTGGTAAATGCTCCCCACACCGCCGTAGAACTTGCGGGCGAGTGGTCGCATCCCTACTCGCGTATGGAGGCCGCATTCCCGCTCGAGT
>CAYLRH010000226.1:0-2708 GCA_964385905.1 uncultured Alistipes sp. | reverse complement strand
GCAAACGCTCCTTGTTACCCTCTACGATACGATAAGTTACGGTGATAGTATCACCTGCACCGAATGCGGGAACATCTGCATCGGTCTTAGTCCACATCTGCTCGTTCACGAGTCTGATGATTGCGTCTTTGTTCATTGTTGCAACAAAATTAAAAATTAATCGTTCAACATTATCGCTGCGTTCGACCTACCATACAGCCCATTGGCTTGTAATCCCGAATTGAGTTGCCAGCCTCCCGAGAATCGTTGCCGACCCATCAGAGAGTTATCACCAGCCCCAACTCTATGGCCTTACGCCCATTATAAGAGGTTGATACGGGGTGCAAAGGTATTATTTATAATTCAAAAATCAAAATAACGAATTAAAATTTCCCTTATTTTCAGCGAAATATCCTCTTTTTATAGTGCCATCACCACCATATTGGCTGCCGCAGCCACCAGTAGCAGGCGGTAGAGCATCTCGGTGAATCCTACGCTCATACGCACGAAGATGATAGGCGTGAGAATGGCCACGGGGGTGGCGACTATCGCAAAGAGTGTTGCCGTACAACCCGGCAGGAAGAACATGGCGAGCGTGATGGCTAACATGATGGCGTTGAATCGCATCACAGCGCGCGACTTGACCTTCAGCGAGTAGCGGTCCGAGATGATGAGCGAGATGGAGCAAAGCACCATGACGATGATTATGCCCAGCAGGGCTATGCCCGCAATGTTGAGCGTCGAGAAGAAGCTGAACTCGCTTGGGGTGAACATTGATGTATATATCTGCTCGGCCATAGTGATGAAGCCATCGCCAGCGCACCAGCTCCAATAACTTACCGACAGCAGCGGGAAGAGAAGACTTGCCACGCTTACTACCCAATCGCGCCATGTGTTACGCACGGTGAGAATAATTATCGGCAGAGTTATGTAGAACAGTGCTGCGGGGGCAAACACAAGGGGCAGCGTGCCATAACACAACATCGACATCGACAGGTCGTTGAAGCTCTCCGTTCGCATTATGCAGCGTAGCAGATACTTCGTGCCGAAGAGCATGAGTAGCATTGCAATGCCCGATAGCAGATACTCGCCCGAAACCATCACCGCACCGGCCGTGATACCAAAGACGGGTATGGCCATAAGCGTGTAGGCGGGGTAGAGCGAGAACTTCGGGCCGTAGCGTCCCGCGTCCAGTCCTGCAAACATCAACATCAGCGCCCATGCAATTATGCAGAGCGTGGGGAGGCTCTGTTGCAGACCTTGCAGTAGTGAGCCAATGGGGGTGGGGGTGTTGGGTATGCTCTCATCTCCTGCCGAGAAGAGCGCCGAGCGCAGGGTGGTGATGACAACTATCACAAAGAGTGTTGTCGCCAGGTCCAATATGCGGTGTTGTACTATCTGTTTACGTGCCATATTTATCAGTTTTGCGGAGGCTCTTTTGCTCCAAAAGACAAAAATACGAAAAAAGCGCACAACACGAGAAAATATTTGTAACTTTGTTGCACTATGTTGGAAAATACCTATCAACAAGAACTCCTTGAGGCGGGTTGTGACGAGGCGGGACGTGGTTGTCTGGCCGGTAGTGTCTTTGCTGCGGCGGTAATACTGCCGCCCGATTTCCATCACCCGTTGCTCAACGACTCTAAGCAGATGACCGAGCGTCAGCGTAACCTGTTGCGCGAGGTTATCGAGCGAGAGGCTGTGGCGTGGGCTGTGGCGGAGGTTACGGCGGCACGCATCGACGAGATTAATATCCTGCGAGCCTCAATTGAGGGAATGAACATTGCGGCACAGAACCTGAAGGTTGCGGCCGAGTTTTTGGCTATCGATGGCAATCGCTTTGTGTCACACTGCGGATTGCCGTATCAGTGTGTGATTAAGGGCGATGGCAAGTATGCCGACATCGCTGCTGCATCGGTCTTGGCCAAGACACACCGTGACGAGTATATGATGCACCTGCATGAGGAGTATCCCCAGTATGGCTGGGATAGGAACAAGGGATATCCGACCAAGGAGCATCGTCTTGCCATCCGCGAACATGGCCTCACGCCATATCATCGTCTGTCGTTCAACCACTCTGAGGGGCAGCTGGAATTGTTCTAAAAACGCCAAAGAGGATTGGCCGAGCCCGTATTCCGCCCTTACATCTCCTTGTTATTTTTTTTGTTTTTACCATTCCGCTTCCACTTCCTCTTAGCTCTGCTAAGACCCACAATTATATCCCTCGCCATCCTTAAAATCTTTTTTTTAAAGAGGACGGGGCGTTGTAGAAGAAAAAGGTGAGGGTGAGATGAAAAGTAAAAGATAAGTCGGTATTGGCTGAGCCAATAGACAGGAGCCTAATTATAGGCTCTTGTTTATGCTGTTACACATCTTCTCGTCACTGACGCACAAACAAAAAAGCCACCCCAAGCGGGATGGCTTTCCTTTATCATCAGAAGATTACTTGAACTCGTTGAACTCGATGGCGATGCCCTCCTCCTCAACAAATGTAAGAATCATATTGCCCATATCGAAGGGACCGAACAATACCTTCGCGTCCTTGATAGCCTCCTCGGTGTTCTTCACCTCGTAAGCGATGTGGCCCTGGCCTGTAACCAATGCGGGCAGCGGTGAATCGGGCTCGAAGTAGAGGAACTCAATCTTGTTGGGGCTCTGCGAGCAGTCGGTGATGTGAACCTTCAAAGGCTCAACATATATCATACCATCCATCTTCTCCTTGAGGATGA
>CAYLRH010000225.1:0-2736 GCA_964385905.1 uncultured Alistipes sp. | reverse complement strand
GCAAATATATGTAAAAATTGAAATTTTCGTATCTTTGCACGATTAAATCGGTATATAATACCGCAACTTGACTTTAAAATGAGCAGACATTCGATCGTAATATGGGTATTGGCCGCGGCTTCGTTGATGGTTGCTGCGTGCGGGGGTAATGCCAAAAAGAGCGGTAAACTGATGGATAGCGCCGACTCGTTGTCGTATGTTGTAGGCATGAACATTGCCTATAATATCATGAAGATGGACTCTACGATGCGTGCCGATGCCGTTATGGCTGGTATCGAGGATGTGCTCCGAGGTCAGGAGCAGATGACTTTCGAGGATGGTCGTACCTATCTGCTCAGCTACATGAACTTTGATGTCTATGAGCGTGTGCGTAAGTACGAGGAGCAGTATCTCACCGATTTGGCGGCTTCGGATGGCAACGTTGTGCGTGCCAAGAGCGGTCTTACGTATAAGGTTGGAGGCTTGGGCGATATGAACCAAACTATCAGTTCTGACCGAGATACAGTGGCCTTTACCTATCGCGTAACCAATCTGGCAGGTGAAGAGGTGGACCGTGCGGAGGAGCGTGCCGATACGTTGCGAACACAGGTCGGTCGTCTGCAGGAGGGCCTGAAGGAGGGTGTTAAGCTCATCGGTCAGGGTGGCCAGATTACGCTGTGGATTCCCTCGTCGATGGCCTATGGCTCGGAGGGAGATAAACAGAAGGGTATCGACGCTAACGAGATGTTGCGCTACGAGGTGAATATCGTGGAGGTGAAGCGTCGTCGATAGGAGTATATTAAACAACAAAAATAGATTGAAAAGATGAAGAAGATTATTTATTCATTAACCATCGTGTTGTGTGCAGTGATGGTTGTTGCTTGTGGTAGTAAGAATACCAACATTCAGAAGGGTAGCAAGTCGCAGTTTGACTCAGTATCGTATGCAGTAGGTGCTGATATCGGTTATGGCGTAACTAAGAATATGCCCGATATGAAGTTCGATTGGGAGGCTATGTGCGACGCAGCCGAGGAGGCTCTCTACAAGAACGTTAAGTCAGGCGAGGAGGATGAGGCTATGACAATGGCAAGCGGTAAGTTGGGCGAGTTCTTCCAGAATGCTCGTATCGAGCGCGTAAACGCTTACATCAAGTCGCTCAATATCCCCGACTCGTTGTTGGCTTCACAGCCCCTCGATTTGTCGGCTTTCGATACTTTCGAGAATGACGAGGAGCGTAAGGATATCTCAGCTGCTTACGGTTACGATATGGGTACACGCTTGCGTAACGCAAACATTCCTTTGCAGACCTATTGGTTCAACAAGGGTGTGATGGAGGCTGTTAATGGTGAGGCTCAGTTCGATTCACACCGTGCTATGATGATTATTCAGGAGTACTTCTCAGTTGTTCTTCCCATGAAGAATAAGCAGGAGTCAGAGGCATGGTTGGCTAAGATGGAGAAGAAGAGCGGCGTAAAGAAGACCGAGAGCGGCCTGTTGTATCGCATCGACCGCAAGGGTGACGATAGCATTAAGCCTACAGCACAGGATAAGGTGAAGGTTGACTACGAGGGTAAGTTGATGGACGGTACTGTATTCGATTCATCTTACGAGCGTGGCGAGGCTATCACATTCCCCCTCACTGGTGTTATCGCTGGTTGGACCGAGGGTCTTCAGCTGGTAGGCAAGGGTGGCCAGATTACTTTGTGGATTCCTTCAGATTTGGGTTATGGCGTTTACGGTAATGGCGGTGGCCTTATCGGTCCTAACACTGCATTGGAGTTCAAGGTTGAGTTGCACGATGTAATAAGCTCGGCAACACCTGAGTCAGTTCCCGCAACACCTGAGTCAGCTTCTGATGAGAAGAGAACATTTGAGCAGGCGCAGTAAATCGAGAAGTAGTAGATAAAAAACTCCCGAGCCTTACGGTTCGGGAGTTTTTTTGTGCTTTAGAACGGCAGGTCATCAACCTCGGCTGCAGATGCGGGTGAAGCATATTGCGGCTCCTCACCGAATGGGGGCATGTCGGGCATGGGAGGTGCTGCTACCGGAGCCTCCTCCTGCTTGGGCTGCACGCGCCAAGCACGTACGTCGGTGTACCACTTGCCGTTATACTCGCGAGACTCGATATTTACCGATACGGTGCAGGTCATACCCTCCTTAAGACGAGCCACGTCAGACTCCTTGTTGAAGAATATAACGCATATCTTGCGCGAAAACTCCTGCGGTAACTCAAAGATTACCTCCTGACGCTGCCAGTCGCCGCGAGCCGAAGTACCCTTCGTTGCGGGCATTATCTTGTAAACTACGCCTTCAAATTCCATATTACAGATTATTTTGTTGTTAATATTTTGTTTTGTAGTGTAAAGATAGCAAAACAAAATCGAAAAAATGAAAAAACTATCTCATTTCGCTTTGGCGATTTGGCTTGAAGATTGATTTTTTGCAGGTAATTACGTATATTTGCTTAATGAACCATAAAACTTTTTGACCGTGAAACAGTTTAACGACTCCAATTTCCTGCTTCAGAGCCCTACGGCCGAGCGATTATACCACGACCACGCCTCGAAGATGCCAATCATCGACTACCATTGCCACCTCAATCCTGAGTATGTGGCTTCGGACCATCGCTTCCGCAACATAGCCGAGATATGGCTCGATGGCGACCACTACAAATGGCGCGCTATGCGTACCAATGGCGTGGCGGAGCGTTACTGCACGGGCGATGCCTCGGATTGGGAGAAGTTCGAGAAGTGGGCC
>CAYLRH010000224.1:0-2756 GCA_964385905.1 uncultured Alistipes sp. | reverse complement strand
ATACATATAACCAATCTCGCGGCCACCCACGCCCACATCGCCTGCGGGAACGTCGGTGTCGGGGCCGATATTCTGCCACAACTCCAACATAAAGGCCTGGCAGAAACGCATAATCTCGGCGTCAGACTTACCCTTGGGACTGAAGTCCGAGCCACCCTTAGCACCACCCATAGGCAGCGTAGTGAGGGCATTCTTGAAGGTCTGCTCAAAGCCGAGGAATTTCAACATTGAGGGATTCACAGCGGCATGGAAACGGATTCCGCCCTTGTAAGGGCCGATGGCGCTGTTGAACTGAACGCGGTAACCGAGATTTGTCTGAATCTCACCCTTGTCGTCCACCCACGTCACACGGAAGGTGATGATGCGGTCGGGCTCGACCATGCGCTCAACGATTTTTGCGCGCTCGAATTCGGGATGATCGTTATAAACCTCCTCGATAGATTCGAGGACCTCGCGTACTGCTTGCAGATATTCGCTCTCACCGGGGTGTTTGCGCTCAAGATCTGCCATTACATTATTAACGTTCATGGTTATAATTGTTATTTAGGTTTGTTGTTTTGTTCTATTACAAATATAGCGATATTTTGTTATAGTTGTTAACCAAAATGAAAAAATATTTTTCGCCCCTCCTCTTGTCCCATATTCAATATTCATGAATGTATGCTGAAAAATATTTCACGTTCATTTAAAAAAGTAAAAAAAAGTTGTAATAAACAAAATAATCAACGAAATTTGTAGCATCCCAGGTTATATTTGCGACTAATATATATGGAGGAGAATAAAGATAAACAGATTAAGTACAAAAATCCCTTCGTTGACGAGAGCGCCTTCGAGGGCGACGAGAGTCCCAAGCCCAGCGAGGACGAGGTGTTGATGCAGGAGGCCAAGCAGCACACGCCCATTGTGGAGGTTAAGACCTACATGGTATTGGGCATGGTTATCGGCGTGGCCGTGGGCGCTGCATTTGGTTCGTTGCTTTTGGGCAGCATGACAAAGGGTATGGGCTTCGGAATGCTCATCGGATTGGTGGTAGGATTGTGTATCCACAAAAAGCCAGAAGAGAAAGATAAGAATTAACGATAATAATTTAACAGGAAAGAATTATGAGAAAGTTTTTGTTTGCAGTCATAGCCATCATGATGGGTATGACCTTCGCGGCTCAGGCTCAGATGGACCCCTCGCAGCCACTTCCGGCTGACAAGGAGATTCGCAAGGGCGTGCTGCCTAATGGATTGACCTACTATATCCGCCATAATGAGAAGCCAAAGGGTATGGCCGAGTTCTACATCTACCACGATGTGGGTGCTATTCAGGAGGCAGACAACCAGCAGGGTTTGGCTCACTTCCTTGAGCATATGGCATTCAACGGTACGAAAAACTACCCCGGCAAGTCGCTCATCGAGTATCTGGAGAAGATTGGTGTGAAGTTCGGTGCTAACCTCAATGCTGGTACTTCGTGGGATTACACGCAGTACTTTATGACCGACGTGCCCGTAGCACGCGAGAGCGTGGTGGACTCTACGCTTATGATTCTGCACGACTGGTCGCACTTCATCACCCTCGACCCCAAGGAGATTGACTCGGAGCGTGGTGTGATTAAGGAGGAGTTGCGTACACGCGACAACGCTTCGTGGCGCTCGACAATCAAGATGTTGAAGGCCGTAGGTAAGGGTACTCTCTACGAGCAGCGTAACCTTATCGGTTACCTGGAGGGCCTTGAGGGCTTCGACCACAGCGACCTTGAGTCATTCTACCACAAGTGGTATCGCCCCGACTATCAGGCTGTTGTCGTAGTTGGTGATATTGACGTGGATAAGGTCGAGCAGAAGATTAAGACCATCATGGCCGACATCCCCGCCGCTGGCCCCAATGCCGCACAGAAGGATGTTATCGTAGTGCCCGACAATGCCGAGCCTATCGTTAGCGTAAATGCTGACCCCGAGATGCAGCAGTCGAGCCTTATGATTATGTACAAGTCGCAGGCGATGCCCAAGCAGATGAACAACACGATGACGTATGAGCTGCTGAACATTATGAAGTCGTACATCTCTCGTATGATTAACGAACGTCTGTCGGATATTGCCCGCAAGCCCAATGCACCCTTCATTCAGGCTATGTTCGAGCCTGCTGGTAGCTTAGGTATCTGCCCCACATTGGATGTTACCACTGGTTTGGTTAATACTCAGGATGGCAAGATTATGGAGGGTTACAAAGCTCTCTTGACCGAGATGGAGCGTATGCGCCGCCACGGCTTTACCGAGGGCGAATGGGAGCGTGCCAAGAGCAATATCCTCTCTGGTATTGAGAATCAGTATAAGAGCCGCGACGACCGTCGCCACTCGCAGTTTGCCAATATGTGCATCGCCAACTTCCGTGAGGGTACTCCCATCTACGATGCCGAGACCGAGTATCAGTTGGACAAGCAGATTGTGGAGATGATTTCGTGCGATATGATTAACGCAACCGTTAAGCAGATGTACGAGCCTCTGAAGAATGTGGTAATCGTTGTGAACACCCCCGCAAAGGATGGTATCGCTATCCCCACCGAGGCTGAGCTTACCGAGGCTTTGAAGGCTGCCGTTGCGGCCGAGGTTGAGCCTTTCAAGGATAATGTTGTTAAGGAGCCGCTTATCTCTGACGAGAGCGTGCTGAAGGGCTCTGTGGTAAAGAAGAGCGCACAGAACGCATCGCTCGGCACAACAGAGTGGACTCTGAAGAATGGCATTAAGGTTGTCATCAAGCAGACTCCCTATCAG
>CAYLRH010000223.1:0-2788 GCA_964385905.1 uncultured Alistipes sp. | reverse complement strand
CAATATGCATACTACGTAAAATAACAAAGGCTAACAATGCCAGAATAATCACAACTGACAAAATGACACCATACTTTGTTCTTAAAGTGTTTAGACTTGCCATAATTTTATTGTTATACTTATTTTAATTCACTTTTGAGCCACCAAAGATAGTAAAATTATTCTGATTGGCCATATTATTGAGTATATTTTTGTTAACGTTTTTTCACACGGGCCAATTCCACACGTGTACGAGTCGTGCGAAGCACCTTAATTTCCAATGCACCAGCCTCGATTAGTGTGCCCGACACGGGGATGCCGTCATAGGTATAGATAATAAAGCCGGCCAGCGTATCATACTCGTCACTCTCCTCAATATCAAGGCCATAGTGTTCATTGAGATACTCCACATCCAAACGACATGAGAGTACATACTCCTGCTCGCCCACTTGTTTCTCTACCACATCCTGCACATCGTGCTCATCCTCAATCTCTCCGAAGATCTGCTCCAGAACATCCTCCATAGAGATTATACCTGCCGTACCGCCAAACTCGTCGATAACAACGGCAATATTGGTTTTTCTCTTGATGAAGTTCTGCAACAGTGTCTGCAAGGGTAGCGTCTCGGCAACGAAGTCCACTGGTATGAGCACCTGATTGATAGTCGTCGGCTTATTGAAAAGGCTCTTTGAGTTTACATATCCGACAATAGAGTCGATGGAGTCCTGCCACACAAAGATACGCGAGTACTTAGAATCGACAAATCGCTCGGTCAACTCCTCAATTGATGTTTCGATATCCACAGCCTCCACATCCACACGCGAAATCATACAATCACGCACGCGCAAGTCGGCAAAATCCAAGGCATTCTGGAATAGTTTTATCTCCTCCTCATTCTCCTCCTGCGGCTCGACAACATCATCATCCACAAGTTCTACAAGGTCCTCACGGCTAAAGGTATAATCAATTGTACCCTTACCCGCCTTACGGCCAAAGAGGCGCAGAATACCATACGAAATCAGCGTGGTAAAGATAGCAATAGGATACAGCACCAGATAAAAGACGTAGAGTACTGGTGAGAAGAGTTTATAATAGAAATTAGGGTTATTCTTGAATATCGACTTGGGCAAAAACTCTCCGCAGAAGAGAATCACCACCGTCGAGATAATGGTTTCGAGCAACACCGAGCCCTCGTTTGCCATGCTCTCCCACCCCACGACCGAGGCCACAAGGCGCAACAGCAGTGACATATAGAGAGAATAGACAACAAGGCAGATATTGTTTCCGACAAGGATAGTGGTAATATACTGTCCCGAATGGCGCTCGAAGAGCTGGGCAATAAAATCAAATAGAGGACTCTGCTTACGGTCAATCTCCTCGCGTAGACGATTCTTACTCAGGAAGGCTATTTCCATTCCCGAGAAGAACGCCGACAGGAGAAGCATCGTGCATATAATTATTATGGAGTTTATCAAATCAGCAGATTCCATCACTCATTGGGTTTCATTTATCTCTTTTCAAGCAGTTCGAGCGACATCTTATCCACGCCCTTATTCTGCTGGGGCTGGACTGGTCCACTCTCACGACCTCCGACTACCGTAGTACGATTTGGGCGGCGCAAGGGTGGCAACGGCTTAGAGGGTGTCACCTCCGAAGCCTTTTTGGTAGCCTCCGCAGGCTTTGTCTCACCTTGCGAAGAAGAGTTCTCATCGCCAAACGTTGTGTCGTTGACATAAGTCACGCCCTTAAGTTTACGATAGGTCCAATCCTTCATCTTCTCGTCGCTCTCAAAACCCTCGCAATGATAGACCTCATCGCCCGACACTATCTTCGAATCGACATTGGAATAGATACGATGTGTAGCTTGATTCCAGAACAGCTGAGAGGTGTACAAACGGCGACCGTCCTTGTTCACGGCAACGACATCACCTTTGGCCTCCCACAACTTTCTATCCTCGTAAAAAATGGCATAATTTGCCGTCAGGGTTGCAGACTCGCTCGACAATGAATCATCCTCAAACATAGTAATTTGTATGCCCTTACGAAACTCGCGATAAGGGTCATGAGCCATAGCATATCCCTCCATCAACGGAGTCGTGAATCTATACGACTTACGTCCATTCTCCGACTGCGTTATCGAGAGATTTTCGCTATACTCGGTCATCACACTATCGTAGGCAACAGCCTCCTCGACAGGTTTGGGTGCTTCACATGAGAATAGCAAGATAGCACTCCCTGCAAAAGGGAGTGCTACCGCTAAATATCGTCTAAGCGAGTGTATAACCATCGCTAAAATTATCTGTAACGAACAGTAGTGCTAACACCGCTTGCGAAACCGCGCTTGCAAGTGTAGCTTGCGCCCTGCTGTACCTCGTTGAAGAAGCACTCCTCCTTTGTGGGGAATGAGCCACGGTAAGCAGCCATCATCTTCTTAGCAGCCTCCAAAATCTGGGGCTCAGAGCCGAGCAACTCAACAGCCTTGCTCATTGTATCGTATGCAGCCCAGTAGCAAGCCTGACCCTCAAACTCCTTGTTTGCTGATGCAGCGTAGCACTGACCCATGATATAGTAAGCGTAACCATTCTCGGGGTTCAAAGTCTTAATCTCCTTAGCAGCAGCCATAGCGTCGCCGTGGCTACCCATCTGCATGCTAATCAAAGCGATACGAACGTAGAGCTTCTCCTTCTCAGCAGCCTCTGTCTCAGCAGCCAAAGCCTCGTTCAAGTACTTCATAGCCTTCTCGAACTCACCACGACCCTGGAAACCCTGAGCCAAGAACAATGCAGTCTCTGAAGAGGGCTTAACAGAG
>CAYLRH010000222.1:0-2805 GCA_964385905.1 uncultured Alistipes sp. | reverse complement strand
GGCGGTCTCAGCCTCGATACTCTCCAGCTCGTTCTTCTTAGCCGTAAGATCAACATTACGCTCGGCAACAATTGCCTCGGCACTCTCAAGCTGAACCTTCTTATTCTTGATTGCTGCAGAATACTCCTTCAATCGCTTCTCAGCCAACTCAATCTCCAACTCCTGATACTCAATCTCCTTGGTGATGGCATCAAACTCGCGGTTGTTACGCACGTTGTTCTGCTGCTCCTTGTAGTGAGAGATCTGAATCTTTGCCTGATCAATCTCACGCTTACGCTGCTTGGTCAGAGAGTTAAACTCCTCGATCTCGGCATTAATGTTTTCGATACGGGTATTCAAACCCTCGATCTCGTCCTCCAGATCCTGCACCTCCAAGGGCAGTTCACCCTTTACTTTGTTGATTTCGTCAACCTGAGAATCAATCTTCTGCAACTCATAGAGAGCCATAATCTTCTCCTGCATCGAGTAATCGACTTCAGATGTTTTCTTTTGTGCCATATATCTCAAATTAATTTTAGACAGCTTTCGGTTAGCACCACCTCCCCACTCATTCCATCTCGGCGACTCGGACATCCAATCGCCACAAACCTATCTGAGCATGTAATTTACGGGGTTACGAGAGTGCACACTCTTGCGAACGGCAAAGATAGGTATTTTTTTTGATAAAATATCAAATAAAATCTGAATTACGCAATATTCGCTTTCAAAATGGCCCATATCGGCTAAAATAATTGCATTTTCGTGCCGCATAAAGTCATTATATCGCAAATCTGCCGTCAAATAGATATCCGCACCCGATGCTCGCGCCTCATCAATAAGCGAGCCTCCAGAGCCTGTGCAGATAGCCACTTTACGAATCTCCGACTTGACAATATCGCTATGGCGCAGAGCCTTCACATCGAAACGCTCCATCACCCTGCGCATGAACACCTCGCTCGGCTCAACTGCGGGCAACTCTCCCACCACGCCAAAGCCTGCGCCCTCCGAATTTGTCGGCTGCAACACCGTAAGATTCTCCAGGCCCAACATCTGCGCCACACGCCAGCTCATGCCTTCGGGAGCTGAATCAAGGTTAGTGTGTGCTGCATAGAGGACAATGCCACGACGTATAGCCTCCTCGACACATCGCTCGGTCTGCGAAGCGGAGTTAAAGCGCTTCATGGCATGAAAGACTATCGGATGGTGTGTGATAACCATATCGCACCCTTCAGCTATGGCCTCGGCCAGCACCTCCTCGGTAACATCTACGGCCAGCAGAGCCTTATGCACCTCATCGTCTGGGCGGCCCACAATAAGACCTGCATTGTCGTACGACTCCTGCAACGACAGCGGAGCGAAAGACTCTATAACGGCTGTTATATCTCTGACTTTCATAGGCTAAAAGAGCGACTGCTCGTAGAAGGGGAACAACTCCTTGTTATCATCCTCCGCCTTCTTCTTTCGACGTACCACACGCTTCTTGGGCTGCTCCTCCGCAGGCTCGGCCGACGACTCCTCAATCTTCTCAACGACCTTCTCGCGTCGTTTGGGCTGCTCCTCAACAACAGGTAGCTCCTCATCGGGATTAATGGCATTATCGAGCAGTTTATCACCATCGCCCGCCTTCAACTCCTCGCGCACCTCAACCAAGGCGGCACGAATACGTTGCAGGCGCTCCAAAAGCTCCGTATCGCGTGTCAGTTCATCCGTAGAGCCACGCTTGAGAGCCTTATTGGCACCCTTCAAGGTCATGCCACGCTCCTTGACCAGATGGTAAATCTGCTTGAGCTTCTCGACATCGGCCTCGGTAAACATACGATTTCCCTTCTTATTGCGGTGGGGCTTGATGCAATCGAATTGCGACTCCCAGTGGCGCACCAGAGCCTGACTCACGTCAAACATCTCGGCCACCTCACCCATCGAATAGTAGATTTTCTTTACTGCCATAGCTATATCTTCATTATATTATTTCAAAATACGCAACGAATTGGGATACATATTATTAACCCTCGCGCCAACTCGTTTTACAAAGCCTAACGGGCGACCTTCGTACATTACCATGTTAATACCGTCGGCAAACTCCCCCACAGCCATATCCTGCTTTCGGAGGAACTTCAGCGCCGACTCCTCATCCACCTCACAACATGCCACAGCGTCATGATTTACATCGGCATACAAGGCCAGCGCACCATCAGGCTTGAGCTTACCCTTAAAAATCTGCCCCATGGCCACACCCGAATATATCACAGCGAGAGTTCCCGCCAAGGCCTCCACCTCATCGTAATGCTCCTTTCGACAACCATAGAGCGTGTCGCCCGCAGCAAAAAAGCGCATCTGGTCAGGCTCAAGCACCCAACGCGACAACTCCTGCGCTGTACGCTTATCCACCGCCTCCATAGCCTTACGACGTGGCTTTGGTTGACGACGACGCGATGTTGCAAGGCCAGCCTTACGCGCCACAGCCATAAACATTCCCTCGCCCGTAACGCGGTGCGGGAAGAAACGGAATGTTTGGAATACACCCTCACGGCCCGCAACAACACCCCAATTCTCGCCTATCTGAATATCATCTACCGCCTCCAGCTCCTCGCCAAAGGCCTCGCAGGCACGGCATACAACATCCTCATCCTCCGAACGGTTAAATGTACATGTGCTATACATCAGCACACCTCCGGGCTTCAGCGCACGAAAGGCATTCTCCAATATCTCCCATTGGCGCTCGGCACACATTGCCACATTGGCCTCACTCCACTGCTCACACGCCTCGTCCGACTTACGGAACATACCCTCGCCCGAACAAGGTGCATCCACAGCCACCACATCAAA
>CAYLRH010000221.1:0-2825 GCA_964385905.1 uncultured Alistipes sp. | reverse complement strand
GAGTCAAGCAGGCCATAGAGCTGAAGCGTTTGTTCCCCGCAGCCGATGTGTTTAACTTCTATATGGATATACGTATGTTCGGTCCGGGATATGAGGAGATGTACCGCGAGGCACAGCAGACCTACAACGTACACTTCGTACGAGGTCGCATCTCGGAGGTGAGTCCTACCATCAACAACCGCCTGCAAATCAAGGCCGAGGATACACTTACGGGCCGTCCGCTGAAGATGGGTGTGGATATGCTGGTACTGCTCATAGGTATGCGTGCAAACGACATGAATGCCACACTTGAGACCGAGCTAGGACTCAAACGCCAGCCCAGCGGCTTTATGCAGCCCCTCAACTCATTCCACGGCAATACGGAGAGTAACGTGGAGGGTATCTTCTACGCAGGAGCGGTAACGGCCTCAAAGAATGTATGCGAATCACTAAACGAGGGTACGACTGCAGCCTTTGCGGCGGCCGAGTGGCTCTCGAAGAGATAAACAAACTGAACCCGACCTTATAATAATGATAAATTTCGGATTTTCAATCAGCAAACCTCGCACCATCGACATCGACCGCAACAACCTGCGCAAGAGCAATGAGATTATGCACGAGATGCCAGAGCTGCAGACCTGCATAGGATGCGGTACTTGCACTGCAACCTGCACGGCCGGCAACCTTACGGAGTTCAACTTCCGCAAGGTGCACACGCTGGTACGTCGCGGCGAGTATCAGGGCGCATACGAGGAGATGAATAAATGTATGCTCTGCGGCAAGTGCCGTCTGTTGTGCCCGCGTGGAATAAATACGCGAGGTGTTGTCATGCTGATTAAACGTAAACTTGGAGATTTCTAATATGACCTTTTTCGCCAAATTCTGTATTCCGTTTATCGTAGGCGCAGCGGTCATGTTTGCCGTTGTGGTGATAAAATATTTTACGTGGCTACGCAATCTGCCCAAGAGCGACTTGAAACTCATCGCCAAAGGGTTGTTTACCACACGCTCAATTACAGCCATCTGGGAGGTGGTGAGCGAGTCGCTGTTGCATCGTCGCATATTCCTCGTAAACCCCAAACTCGGATATATGCACATGAGCTTAGCCTTTGGCTGGTTCCTGCTCATCGCCGTAGGTTGGATTGAGACTATTGCATATTTGGGATTCACATGGGTACCACTACAGGGACACGTATTCTTCAAATACTTCGTGCCACTGAACGGCATCGAGGGGCACATGCCTATGTTCGACTTTGCCATGGACCTGTTGCTGCTCTTTGTCCTCTCTGGCGTGGCACTTGCGTGGTTTAAGCGCCTGCGTTCACGCGCTTTGGGCATGAAGCGCACCACCAAACATATCCTCTTCGACCGCATAGCCCTCTCTGCGTTGTGGTTTATCTTCCCCATGCGACTCATCGCCGAGAGTATCACCGCAGCCATATATGGCGGCGGCAGCTTCCTTACGGGAGGAATAGGCACGCTGATGGCCAAAACGATAAATGCCGACATACTCGCATATATGTATGAGCCGGCATGGTGGCTCTACTCGCTCGCACTGGGTACGTTCTTCGTGGCAATGCCCTTCTCGCGATACATGCATATCTTTACCGAGATTCCGCTAATCTTCCTGCGACACTACCGTCTGCGCCCCGAAGCAAAGGAGAAGTCGTACGACAACTTCGAGGTGGAGGCATGCTCGCGCTGCGGAATATGTATCGACCCCTGCCAGCTGCAACAGCAGTTGGGAATAAACGACGTGCAGTCGGTCTATTTCCTGCGCGACCGCCGATACAATATGCTTCAGCAGAAGATTGCCAACAACTGCCTGATGTGTGGCCGCTGCGAGCAGGTATGTCCCGTGGGCATCAACCTTAACACGTTGCGACTGAACTCGCGTTCATCAATGCGTAACATTCCCAACGAGGGGCGTTATAACTACCTTCGAGGCATGGACCGCTCCGAAGGCGAGGGAAAGGTAGGATATTTCGCTGGGTGCATGACCCTGCTTACCCCCAACACGCTCTCGGCCATGCAGAAGATATTCACTGCCGCCCGTGAGAAGGTGTGGTGGGCCGACAAGGATGGCGGCGTATGCTGTGGTCGCCCGCTGAAGCTGACCGGAGAGCCCGACTCGGCACAAAAGATGATAGATTACAACAAGTCGCTCTTTGCCAAGCACAATATCACTACGCTTGTAACCTCATGCCCCATCTGCCTGCGCGTATTCCGCGAGGAGTACGACCTCAAGGGTATTGAGGTGCTCCACCACTCGGAGTATATCCTGCGTCTGATGCGACAGGGGCGTCTGCGTGTGAGCTACTCGGCTGACGAGACATTTACCTACCACGATCCCTGCGAGCTGGGACGCGGAAGTAATATCTACGACCAGCCACGTGCCGTCATCGAGGCCATAGGACAGCTCCTTGAGCCCGAACATAACCGCAAGAACGCTCTCTGCTGCGGTTCGTCGGTTGCCAACACTGCTATCAGCGACAGCCAGCAGCTCACCATAGCCAAAGGTGTTGCCGAGGAGTTGGACGCAACGGGTGCCGATACGCTTGTTACAGCATGCCCGCTCTGCAAGAAAGCAATTACGCGCGGCTCGACCAAGCGAGTGATGGATTTGTCGGAGATTGTGGCAAAGCGCCTGAAATAAGTAAAAGAATTTACAAATTTATTTTACTGATTATCTGCGCATTGCGCATAAGTGGCGTAAAAAAAGTATATTTTTTTTTGGCACTAATGATTTTTTCACTATCTTTGCACCACTTAACCACGAAATGTAGGGTTCGCTCATATTAAGATACATCGCGGGGTAGAGCAGTTGGCAGCTCGTCGGGCTCATA
>CAYLRH010000220.1:0-2829 GCA_964385905.1 uncultured Alistipes sp. | reverse complement strand
TGCGTTGTCGAGGGTGCAAATATGCCCTCTACACCTGAGGCTATTGAGTGCTTCCAGAAGGCTAAGATTCTCTACTCGCCGGGTAAGGCATCTAACGCTGGCGGTGTAGCAACATCAGGTCTGGAGATGACCCAGAACTCAATGCGACTGAAGTGGAGCGCCGAGGAGGTTGACGCTAAGCTTCAGGATATTATGAAGAAAATTCACGCCGTGTGTGTGGAGTACGGTACCGAGCCCGACGGTTATGTAAACTATGTTAAGGGCGCAAATATTGCAGGCTTCATGACCGTTGCCGAGGCAATGCTTGCACAGGGTATTGTATAACGTTGACACAAGGATGGTTAGGTTAGGATAAAAAAGTAAGTATTTTGTAGAATCGCGGTATCTGTTAGGTTAGGGATACCGCGATTTTTTTGTCTCTATTGGGAAAAGTCATTATCTTTGAGAAAAGAAAATATTACTCTATGAAACAGAGCTGGAAACCCGGAACAATGATATATCCGTTGCCTGCCGTGCTGGTGAGTTGCGGGGAGAGCGACGAGGAGCATAACCTCTTTACCGTTGCGTGGACTGGTACGGTGTGTACCAATCCGCCGATGTGTTATATCTCGGTAAGACCTGAGCGCCACTCATACGAGATTATCAAGCGCACGGGTGAGTTTGTCATCAATCTTACCACGGCCTCTCTGGCACGTGCTACCGACTGGTGCGGAGTGCGTTCGGGGCGCGACTACGATAAATTCTCGGAGATGGGGCTGACGGCCGAGGCTGCAGCGGTTGTAAAGGCTCCCGTGGTGGCCGAATCACCCGTGTCGATTGAGTGTCGGGTGAAGCAGATAATTCCGCTGGGGTCGCACGATATGTTTTTGGCAGATGTGGTCAACGTGCTTGTCGATGAGGAGTATCTGAATCCTGAGACGGGAAAGCTGGAACTTGAACGGGCAGATATGATTACGTATTGCCATGGCGAATATTTCCGTTTGGGGAAGGCTATCGGCCACTTCGGCTGGTCGGTGCGTAAGAAGAGGAGAAAACAATAATTGTTGGGACTCTCGGGCAGGTGACTGCGGTGTATTTATTGGAATTATATGTAAAACAGACCTTTTTAGCTAATTGAATGGCTTTTAAGGTCTGTTTTTGTTGGCGGAGCAGGTATTTTTTACTACTTTTGCAATAATTTAGTGGATGTTGTGACGTTTGCTAATGTGATGATATGGATTTTTGGAAATAATAAAACCCAATAGGATGAGAAAAATAGTATTATTAATGTTGTTGCTTGCTGTGAGCGTAGTGCCCTCTGTGGCGCAGAGCCAGCAGGATCTTATCAATGCGTACCGCAATGGAACCCTCACGCAGTCGCAGATTGATGAATTGAAAAAACAGTACGATTCAAGTTCTAAGAATGTTCGTCGTACAAGAGAAGTAAATGTAACAGCGACTCCTAATAGGGCTACGGTAAATACAGCGGTGGAGCTGACCGATATGCCGGCTGACCCTCAGCAGGGATTGGTGGAGAGTCGAGTGACATCTACGCCTATAACAAATAGAAACTCGACAACCCGTGTTTTTGGACAGAATCTCTTCTCTGGAGGGCAGATGACTTTTGAGCCGAACCTTAATATTGCAACCCCTGAAAATTATGTACTCGGCCCGGGTGATGAGGTTATTGTGGACGTATGGGGCGATGCACAGGCAAATGTTGCTTATACAATTTCAACAGAGGGAAAAATTTTTATTTCTAATGTCGGCCCTATTACGTTGTCAGGCCTTACTTTAACGGAGGCAACACGCAGAGTAAGAAGTTCGTTGGGAGCTATCTATGAGGGTCTATACGACGGCTCGGTGCAGATGAATTTGTCATTAGGTAGTATACGTAGCATTCAGGTTAATGTTATGGGTGAGGTGGGCCGTCAAGGTACATATACGCTCCCTTCGTTGGCAACACTTTTCCATGCTCTGCATGTGTCGGGTGGCGTAAATAATCTCGGTACATTGCGTAGTATAAAGCTCTTCCGCTCAGGAAAACTCTATTCTGAGGTGGACGTGTATGACTATATCCTTAATGGAAAGTCGGAGAGCGATATTGCTCTTCGCGATGGCGATTTGATTTCGGTTATGGCCTATGGTAAGCTGGTCGAGGTTTCTGGTGAGGTTAAGCGCCCGATGTTCTACGAGATGCGTGGCGGTGAGACCATTGCCGATATTGTGAACTTTGCCGGCGGTTTTACCAATGAGGCCAATAGCCGTGTGGTAAGTGTTACACGTCGTCAGGGCGGACAGTACCAGTCATTCACAGTGGATCAGAAGGATTTTGGTCAGTTTGTAGTAGAGGATGGCGATGTGGTGTCTGTTGCTGGAAGTATCGACCGTTACGAGAATCGTGTGGAGATTAAGGGTGCTGTTTACCGCGAGGGCTTCTATGCCATCGATGAGCAGACACGTACCTTGAAGCAGCTTATCGAGCGTGCCGATGGTCTGCGTGAGGATGCGTTTATGGAGCGTGCCGTACTTTATCGTGAGAAGGAGGATTGGACCATGGAGGCTAAGTCTATTGACCTTAAGGGGTTGATGGCAGGCCGAGTTGCTGATATCGCATTGCGAGCAAACGATATGCTCTTGATTGCCTCTGTTTCGGATATGCAGGAGGATTATACCGTTACCGTTTTTGGCTCGGTAAGCCGTCCCGATACATATCCCTATGCCGAGAATATGACCGTTGAGGATTTGTTGGTAGCGGCAGGTGGTTTGCTGGAGTCGGCTTCTACGGCCAATGTTACCGTTACACGTCGTATAAAGGATTCTAAGAGTATGACCATCAGCGAGCAGCTG
>CAYLRH010000219.1:0-2834 GCA_964385905.1 uncultured Alistipes sp. | reverse complement strand
GCTTCGGTGTTGGCTGACGCATACCTCAAGGGTGTGAAGGTGGAGGATACAAAGACACTCTTTGAGGGTCTGGTACATGGCTCGGAGAATGTTCACCCCACGGTATCATCAACAGGTCGTCGTGGTCACGAGTATTACAACACACTCGGCTACGTACCCTACGATGTGAAGATTAACGAAAATGCAGCACGCACGCTGGAGTACGCTTACGACGACTGGTGCATCTACAAGATGGCTAAGGAGCTGGGCCAGCCACAGGAGGTTATCGACCGCTACGCAAAGCGCGCGATGAACTATAAGAACCTATTCGACAAGGAGACCAACCTTATGCGTGGCCGTAATGCCGATGGTACATTCCAGTCACCCTTCTCACCGCTTAAGTGGGGTGACGCCTTCACCGAGGGAAACAGCTGGCACTACAGTTGGTCAGTATTCCACGACCCGCAGGGATTGATTGACCTTATGGGTGGCGATGATACATTCGTTGAGATGCTTGACTCGGTATTTACCGTGCCGCCTATCTACGACGACAGCTACTACGGCTTCCCCATTCATGAGATTACCGAGATGACGGTTATGAATTCTGGTAACTACGCTCACGGCAACCAGCCCGTACAGCATATGATTTACCTCTACGACTACGCAGGTCAGCCCTGGAAGGCTCAGTATTGGGTCCGTCAGGTCATCGACCGCTTCTACTCGGCACAGGCTGATGGTTACTGCGGTGATGAGGACAACGGACAGACCTCGGCGTGGTATGTATTCTCAGCGTTGGGATTCTACCCCGTATGTCCCGGTACTGACCAGTATATTATGGGTGCGCCCCTGTTCAAGAAAGCTACAATCCATCTGGAGAATGGCGAGGAGTTCGTTATCGAGGCTCCCGAGAATAGCGCAAAGAATTTCTACATCGACGCTGCAAAGCTCAATGGCAAGAACTTCACACGCAACTACATCACTCACGGCGAGATTTTATCGGGCGGTAAGTTGAGCGTTAAGATGAGCGCCGAGCCCAACACATCGCGTGGTGTAAATGCCGAGGACCGCCCCTACTCATTCTCAAAGGACGAGAAATAGTATAATATTATGGACAGAAAATCATTCCTGAAGCTATCGGCGGCCTCGTTGGTTGCAATGCAGACCGAGGGCGTACACGCAAAGATATTCGACACTGCAGCGCAAGCGAGCGATGGCTTATCAGTACGTTTCTTAGGCACGGGAGCAGCCGATTGGAATGGTATTGACTCACGAGGAGAACATCGCCGACTATCAAGCATCTTGCTTGATAGTCGCACCCTCGTCGACTTCACCCCATCGTGCTTCGACATGATTCCCGATGGCGTAAAGCCCGACACAATCATCTACACCCATTCGCACGGCGACCACTACAACCCCGAAGCAGCGCTGAAGGTGGGCGTAAAGCGTGTATATCTGGGCCAGACGTGGTATGACATTGCCGTTACCAACTTTAAACAGGCGGCAAAAAAACTTGGAGTGCAGATGCCTCAGATAATACCTCTGTACGTCGGTCAGCCAATAGATATAAATGGTCTAACCGTCACTCCCCTGCCCGCCAGCCACGCTACGGGGTATAAATTCGAGCAGGCGCTGATGTATCTGATTGAGAAGGCTGGTGTAAGGCTGCTATATGCGACCGATACGGGAGGTATTCCCGCCACTGCAGCACGCATTGCAGGCATTGACGCCCACGACAAGGAGGGCAAGCCCATTACGGCCATAATCTTTGAGGCTACGATGGGCATAGAACACGATGAGGACTTCAGAATCTTCACCCACACAAGTGTCGGAGGCGTGGAGCGAATAGTACGTGTTTTAGAGAAGACAAAGCGATATGCTCCTCCTGCTGGCCAACCTGTATATCTAACCCACATGGCTCGCACCCTGCACGGCACGCAGGCCGAATTGGATGCTACGCTACCGAAGCCTTTGCGTGCTGCATATGATGGTTTGGAGGTTGTGTTCAAGGCAAAGTAATTTATAAGGGCTGTCTAACGATTTTGTTAGCAGCCTTTTTTAGTTTTATACTTAATATAATTAACCACAGGATAATCCATAAAAAAATACTTAGGGGAGAATATTCTCCCCTAAGTTCATAAAAATAACCAAATTACAATTTACCGCTTCACAGCGTCGTATTACCGTTTCACAACGTCCTTATTTCCCGAAACACTATTTATTTACCTCAAAAACAAATATCACGCAATCAAAGCATGCGAAACAAAGGGTAAACATCCCCCCGCAAAATTTAACGGAGTTATATATTTGGGGTGTTACAACCCTATTTGTAGTCATTCCACATCTCAATCAGAGGGAGTGATGATTAAAACCTCTCACCCCAATTTACGTTAGGGACTCCAATCCTCAAGTCTAAAGGCTTTGGGGTAGAGTGACGGGATTAACAGCAATAAAGTATATAATTCCGAAACTTAATTCTATTACTTCGTTTAATTGATTTTCAGTTAAACGTTAACAATCCATGCCTTAGATGGCAACCGTTTAACCTAAAAAAGAAACGTGGATAATGCTTATTTGCTAAGAAGGTACGACCAAGCACCTATACGAACATAAGCACACCCACGCCATATGCGTGAGCATTTATTGTGCCTATTGTTTGTTCGTAGTAATTATTTGGTCGTTTTACTTAGCAACAACAATAGCCTAAATGCCATCTAAAATAATATGTATGATACCCGTAGGTATCTAAATGCAAATTTAGTGCAAAAAAATTATTATCACAACATTTTCGTGAATTTTATAATAAAAATTACGGTTCACGGAGCAAAAAAAGCGAAAAAGTGCGTTAGTCACTGACC
>CAYLRH010000218.1:0-2841 GCA_964385905.1 uncultured Alistipes sp. | reverse complement strand
CCGACGAGGACCGACTCTTTATGAATCAAGTGATATGCGAAGAGGCAGATTTGTATTACATGGACTGTTATCTTCGGGAGCTATTTCAGAAAGAGAAAATTTAGGGTTAATTTTAAATGTGTAAAGGTTGTCCCTGCGGACAGCCTTTTTTGTGATTATTATTTTATAAAACAGAATCATTATGGCTAAATTATCGATTAAGATGGTGATGGCCTTGATTGTTTCGTCAATGCTCTGCATAAACTGCATTGCGCAAACCAATTCGGGCGGAAATGGAGGAGAGATGGATAAGAGTGATGATGCCATCCTGCAGACTCTTCTTGTGGAAAACGTGTCAAAATTTCGTCAACAGAAGTTTCGGGATAAGGTTTCGGGCGAGATTATGGAGTATAACCTCTATGTTCCAGAGAACTACGACAAGAACAAAAGCTACCCGTTGCTATTATTCATAGCCGATGGAAGTACCGTGGGAAAAGGAGTCCTGCAACCCTTACAGCAGGGTTATGGAGCATTGGTGTGGGTTACCGCTGAGGCTCAGGCAAAACACCCTTGCTTTGTCTTGGTGCCACAATACACGACAAGAACTGTTACCGACGAGGGCGAAACATCCTATGAGGTGGAGATGACGCTTCGCCTGTTGGATAAGATTGTGGATAAGTATAATATCGACCGCAACCGACTCTACACCACAGGCCAGTCGATGGGTGGCATGATGACGCTCTATTTCAATATAGCCCACCCCGATTTATTTGCGGCGTCGTTGTTTGTGGCCTGCCAATGGGATGCAACGAAGATGGGGCATTTTGTCAATGATAAATTTTGCTATGTGGTTGGCGCAGGCGATAAAAAGGCTCCCATAGGTATGGAGGCCTTGAGGAAGTTGCTGGTGTCGAAGGGCGTTGAGGTCGGTTCGGCCGAGTGGAGTGCCAAGCTGTCGCAGGATGAGCAGGAGCGCTGCGTTCAGAGCCTGCTCTCGAAGGGGTATAACCACAATTTTATCACCTTCACGGAGGGCAGTGTTATACCTGAGGGTAAGCCAGGTATAGAACATATGTGGTCGTTTGACTGCGCCTATAAGCTTGAGGGAGTTCGCGATTGGCTCTTTCGGCAGACTAAATAGCTACAAAAAAGCGTGTCCATAACTTGTTGGACACGCTCTTTTTATCGTGGAGTTGCCTACTCCTCATCGGGGCGGTACTCAAGAATATCGCCCGGCTGACAGTCGAGTACGCGGCAGATAGATTCTAAGGTAGAGAAACGCACAGCTTTAGCCTTGCCGGTCTTGAGGACCGACAGGTTTACGATAGATATATCAACCCGCTCGGATAGTTGCGAGAGCGTCATCTTGCGGCGGGCAAGCATCACATCAAGGTTTACGATTATAGCCATAGTCACGGTGCGTTAAATTGTCATCGACTCCTCTTCGTTTATGTGGGCTGCGATGGCTATCAGCTCCGCAAAGATAAGCAAAAGTAACGGCGCAACCAAACACTCGAATTGAATGTTCACGCTGCCAAAGACCTCAATGGGTAACTTATCGCCATATAAATCTTTTGTGGCAATCATTCTGAAAACAGTTCGATTCTCTACCAATGCGTAGTAGAAGAATATCACCAGCGAGAGCCAACGCAACAGACGCGGTTGGTTGTGCTGGAAGATGTTGCCCGTGCGGAATCCGCGTATGGCGCTCACTATAACCCACGCCATAAGCACAACAGCCACGACAAACAACGCCAAAGCCACGTAGGTGATAATCGTGTTCACTTGCCAACCATAGTGGTCGGGGCGCACGTAGTTCGGATTCTTCGAGAAGAGCAACATCGACGAGGGTAGAGCCTCGACCAGAGGTTTGCCCTCGGCATCGCGCTCGATGGTGTAGGCAAACTCCTCGTAGTTATCCTTAATGTCGAAAGCCGAGTATGACGTGTCGAGTTCGCCGATAGGGATGTGAGAGTAGTTACCCACATAAGGGTTGGTGGAGTTAAAGAGCTGCACGCCAAGCACCAAAATCTGGAACAGCGCGAACAGAGCAGTCGCCACAGCAAAGATGATGGTACGACGCTGGGTTTGTTTTGAAATTTTCATAGATAATTGTATTTAGTTGATTAAACGTAGAGTTCGTTGTTTTATCGTTTTTCGATAACAAAGGTAGGTATAATTTTTAACTTTGCAAATATTTTCGATAAAAATTTAATGATATACGTTAAAAATTCTCTGTACAGACCTTCTCTTTCGTGAATTTATATGCGCCATATAGATGATTATTACTCTATAAGGGAACATTGATACTTTCGCATAGTATGCTGACAATAAACATATTATCGCATTTTATAAATAATTCTTTTTTGATTTTCCCGAAAAGCATTGGAAAAATAGAGGAATTTTTGACAAATCGGGGGAGGAGCCGTCATAAAAGAGAGATAAGAATTACAGACTGGGTACTGCCACGGCATAAAAAATAACCGCCCGCAAACAACTCCGCCGAGGCGTAACAGCTGAACGAGTCCCTTTACCCGCACAAGCCGAAGGCTTCGGTTTTTTGGTGACAGGGCGGGAGTTTACTCTCGCACAGACACAAAAAAAGACGAATAACAACTTTGTTGTTACTCGCCTTGAAAACTTTGTGCCTCAACCTGCCAGACTATCGAACATTTATAGACGACTACTTGAAGGTGCTTGATTTCATTGATTGGTTAAAGGTCGCCTATCCCGAAAAAGCAAAGTTTCTCACAGAAAAGTCTTGACAATTTTAATGTTTTATTCCATTTGGCGTAATTTTATTTTGTATTTGGGAATTTTTGTATTATCTTTGTACTACCAAACATTGAATTAATGAGAATT
>CAYLRH010000217.1:0-2848 GCA_964385905.1 uncultured Alistipes sp. | reverse complement strand
ATCTGGGTTTCCAGAGTGTCGAGTGGATTGTTCCCACGGGTCAAACGCAGGTACGTCACGATCTTGCTATGGTAAGCGAATCAGAGAAGATTGACGATGTTGTGGTTATCGCCTATGGTGTAAGAAAAAAGGGCACCGTCGCAGGTTCAGTCTCTACCGTTAAGACAGAGAAGATTGAGAATACACCCACAGCAGCCTTTGACCAAGCATTACAGGGTCAGGTTGCCGGCCTGTCGGTATTGTCCAATACGGGTGAGCCAAGTGCTGCTGCTGTGATGACCATTCGTGGTACAAACTCAATCAATTCAGGTACAGCTCCGCTTTACATCTTGGATGGAGTGCCTATCTCAAGTAGTGATTTCAATACAATCAATCCTGCCGATATTGAGTCGTTGTCGGTACTTAAGGATGCATCATCTACCTCAATCTATGGCGCACGTGCAGCAAATGGTGTTATTGTAATCACCACTAAGCGAGGCCGTGTGGCCGACCGCCCCCGTATAGAGTACCGTATGCAGATGGGTTTCTCACAGGTCGCAAACAACAGCAAATGGGATCTGATGACTACGCCCGAACGTATCGAGTATGAGAAGCAGATAGGTATGAGCGTGGGCCAAAATTATGATGTACTCGGTAAGATTAATGTAAATTGGCTCGATCAGGTGTTTAATTCTTCAGCAATGTTGCAGAGCTACGAGGTGGCTATCTCGGGAGCTGACGAGAAGAGTAATTACTATGTTTCGGGTGGATATTATAGTCAGGATGGTACAGCCGTAGGCTCTACATTCGAGCGCTATTCGTTGCGTGCCAATTTTGAGCGTAAGGCCGCCGATTGGTTGAAGGTGGGTAGTAATACGATGCTCAATTTCCAGAAGATTCAGCAGGCTGATGAGGGAGCATACACTCTCGTAACGCCTATTTCGGCAGCTCGTTTTATGATGCCGTATTGGGATCCCTACCGTGCCAATGGAGAATTGGCATCTATTTCAGACGGTAGCTGGAAAGGTAATGGACAAAACCCGTTGGAGTGGTTGGAGAATAACCCCGTGCATTACAAGAAATATAAGTTGTTATCGACCGTTTTTGCCGAGGCTACGCCTATTGAGGGTCTTACTATCCGTTCGCAGTTGGGTGTAGATTATTCGCATACTACTGGTTTTGGCGTGTCATATCCGAGCTATGCTCCCAATCAGGGTCAGGGTGCTGCATCACGAAGCACAACCGATGGATATAATCTCACCATTACCAATACGATTAACTATCGCTTTGACATTGGCCTTGACCACTCGTTCAATTTCATGTTGGGCCATGAGGGTATTGATAATCATTACGAGGCATTTAGCGTAATGACCGAGGGCCAAAACAACGACCGTTTGACGAATATCTCTACTGGTACACGTGCTACATCGTGGGATGATACTACCGACTCTGATTATGGATTCCTCTCATTCTTTGCCCGTGGAGAGTATAATCTCAAGAATAAATATTTCTTTGAGGCTGCGGCACGTGCCGACGGCTCATCGCGATTCGGTAAGGCTCGCCGTTGGGCTATGTTCTGGTCTGTGGGATTCATGTGGGACTTGCGCAACGAGGATTTCATGGATTCAGCATCGCATTGGCTCACCACAGCGCAAATTTCTGCCTCAACAGGTACGTCGGGTAACTCGTCTATTCCCAACTATGAGCATATGGCATTGGTCGGCGGAGGACTCGACTATGTTGGTAATGCGGGTGTTGGCTTGATGCAGCCCGGAAATGAAAATCTTGGTTGGGAGAAGCCTTGGACTACAAACCTTGCATTCCATGCAGGATTCTGGAATCGTTTGAATGTCGATTTAGAACTCTATTATAAGCAGACGTCTGATATGCTTATGGAGGTTCCTGCCCCCTATTCAACCACAGGTTATGGATATTATTGGGATAACGTAGGTACGATGATTAACGTTGGTGCCGAGATTAATGCAAATGCCACGTTGTTGAGCACAAAGAACTTCACGTGGTCGGTAAATGCCAATGTATCGTATAACTATAACGAGATTACCGAACTATATAATGGCGTGAAGGAGTATGAGCGTTCAAGTACCAATACAAAGTTGGTGGTGGGTCACTCTTTGGGTGAATTCTTTATCAACCGTTATGCAGGTGTCAATCCCGCCAATGGAGATGCTCTTTGGTATGATAAGGATGGTAATATCACTAATGTGCTGCGTGATGAGGATAAGGTTCTTGTAGGTAAGAGTTATATCGCTCCGTGGCAGGGTGGCTTTGGTACAGCTCTTCAGTGGAAAGGGCTTTCATTGAGTGCGCAGTTCAGCTGGGTGGCCGACCGTTGGATGCTTAATAACGACCGCTATTTTGATGAGTCAAATGGACGCTTTGCATCTTATAACCAGTCGAGTCGTTTGCTGAATCGTTGGATGAAGCCGGGTGATGTTACCGATATACCGCGTCATGGCGAGTACACCGAGTTTGATAGCCGCTTGCTGGAGGATGCATCATTCCTGCGTCTAAAGAATGTTATGCTCAGCTATTCGTTGCCCTCGTCGTTGTTGAAGAAGAGCCGTGTCTTCAGTGGTATAAGAGTATATGCGCAGGCTCAGAATTTATTTACATTTACAAAGTTCTCTGGTTTGGATCCTGAGGGTACCTCTAATATATATGCCGCACAGTATCCGATGGCACGACAGTTTACATTCGGTTTGGATTTAACCTTTTAACGAGTCATGATTATGTTACGAAATATAAAGATATATACGATTGCCATTATTGCTATGATGAGCCTTGTTTCTTGTCTTGACAAGGAGCCCTCGTCGGCTATCCCTGAGCATGAGGCAATGATGACATTTGA
>CAYLRH010000216.1:0-2878 GCA_964385905.1 uncultured Alistipes sp. | reverse complement strand
ATATTGGCAAATATGTGGTGGAGGCTCTTGAGGCTGCTGCCGATTTTGAGATTGCAGGTATCGTGCGCAGAGCTTCTTCGCTCGCATCAAGCAACGAAGAGAAATATCCCGTAGTGAGCTCCTTGGAGCAACTCGGCAAGGTCGATGTTGCCATACTTTGCACCCCGTCTAGACTTGTGGAGAAGAGTGCCGAGACAGCCCTTAAGATGGGGATATCGACCGTCGATAGCTTCGACATCCATACAGGTATAGCCGATACACGTACCCGCTTGGATAAGATTGCCCGCGAGAATAATGCCGCAGCACTTATCTCGGCTGGCTGGGATCCGGGTAGCGACTCTGTTGTACGCGCTTTGTTGGAGATATGCTCTCCGCAAGGTATTACATATACTAATTTTGGTCCAGGCATGAGTATGGGACACACCGTAGCGGTAAAGGCTATTGAAGGCGTTAAAGCGGCTCTTTCGATGACTATTCCACTTGGTACGGGTATTCACCGCCGTATGGTCTATATTGAACTGGAGGAGGGCTACGATTTCGATAGCGTTGCCACCAAGATTAAGAATGATGCTTACTTTGTTCACGATGAAACACATGTTAAGCAGGTGGAGAGCGTTGATGCACTGCTCGATATGGGACATGGTGTGAATATGGTTCGCAAGGGCGTGTCAGGCAAGACTCAGAATCAGCGTTTCGAGTTCAATATGAGCATCGATAACCCTGGCCTTACAAGCCAGATTCTTGTGGCAGGTGCCCGAGCCGTGTTGCGCCAAAAACCCGGAGCATATACGATGATTGAGATTCCCCTTATCGACTTCCTCGCCGGCGATCGCGACCAAATCATCCGCCGACTGGTATAATCAAGGTAAACAATATTAAAACATCCGTCTAATCATTTGAGATTAGACGGATGTTTGTTTTATTATCGTATTGCGTATTGTTTTAACTCTTTTGCGAGCTCTTTTTCTCGGCCAGAGGTTAGTTGATTCACCAATGCGTGAAAGCGTGGCGAATGATTCAGGTGTACGGTGTGGCACAACTCATGAATTATAATGTAGTCGCGCAGATGTTCCGGGAGGGTCATCAGATATAGGCTCAGCGATATATTCCCTTCTGCTGTACATGAGCCCCACTTTGTGCGGGCGGCACGTATCGTCACCCGACCATACTTCAACCCATGCTTTGCCGCCAAATCGGCCACACGCTGGGGAAGTAGGGCTTTAGCCTTGGCACGCAATTGTTCCACCTCTTGTTTCGAGAGTGTTGGTGTAGCAGTTCGCTCGGCATAACGTGCCAATGAGGCTTTAACCCACTCTGCCTTACTCTCTAAGAAGGCTAATGCCTTACGTTTGGAGATGTAGGGCGGGAAGGATAGACGTACCTCACCCGAAGGCCGCACCGATATTGTCGTACGTGTAGAGCGTTGTGTGCAGGAGATGGTTATCTCACCAAGTTGTGGATGCTGGACAGTTTCCTTCATCCTATCCTATGCGCTGACGCACAACCTCAAAGAGCATAACAGCTGCCGCTGCCGATACGTTGAGCGACTCGATGGCTCCGATAAGAGGAATTGCCAACTGCTCGTCGCAGAGCTTGAGCACCTCCTTCGAGATACCTGTATCCTCAGCGCCCATAATGATAACCGTAGGCTTGCGGAAGTCGGCATCGTAAATCAGCTTACGGCTCTTCTCGGTAGCAGCCACAGCCTGAAAGCCCTCGGCCTGCAACGCCTTGATAGTGTTGCGCAATGAGCCTACACGACATACGGGAATACGGCTCAAGGCACCTGCCGATGAGCGCATAGCCTCCGAGTTTACAGGTGCTGAATTCTTCAGCGGAGTGATAAGTCCATGCGCACCAGCACACTCGGCCGAGCGGGCAATGGCACCGAAGTTACGTACGTCCGTAACACCATCGAAGAGCATAATCAGCGGTGTCTCGTCCTCTGGAACGCGCTCCAGAATATCGCTCAGCTCAACATACTCGATGGGGGCAATCTGTGCCACCACACCTTGATGATTAAGTTTTGTGAGGCGGTTGAGCTTCTCCACCGGCACCTCCTGAATACGGATGCGGTGGCGGAAAGCCAAGTCGCGTAACTCGGTCATAAGCTGTCCCTCGGCACCCTTACGGATGTATAGACGCTCTATCTGCTTGCCTGTCTGAATGGCCTCGGCCACAGGGCGAATGCCAAAAACAATATCGTTTGCCATATTATTGATTTTCTGTTATTTCTAATTCATATGAGGCCTTTTCCCACTCGTGCATCTGTCTGTCATAGCGGGCTTTAAGCTCGTTGTATGCCGCATAGTCGGCCTCGTTATACTCGGTTGCCGTAGCAAATTTCGCATCGTAGGCGGCAATCTTCTCCTCAATCTCTGCCAGCTCGGCCTCGATGTTCTCCACCGCCTTACGCAGCTTGCGCAGAATCTTCTCCTGCTCCTTCTTTTGCTCGTATGATAGCTTACCCGTAGAACTATCTTTTGTGACGGTTGTAGTGGGGGTATCCTTACGTTCAATCTCCTGCAACGACTCCACCTTGCGTTTTTCGAGGAAGTAGTATATGCCGCCCAAATACTCCTTCACGCCACCATCGCGGAACTCATAGATGCGGTCAACCATACCGTCCAAGAAATCTCTATCGTGCGATACAACTATCACCGTACCATCATATTTCTGTATGGCGCGCTTGAGAATATCCTTCGAGCGCATATCCATATGGTTTGTAGGCTCGTCAAGCACCAGCAGGTTGTAGGGCTCCAACATCAAACGAGCCATTGCCAAACGCGAACGCGCGCCACCCGCCAACACCTTCACCTGCTTGGCAATATCCTCGCCTCGGACTAGGACTGCACCCAAAATATCCCTCAGTCGAGTA
>CAYLRH010000215.1:0-2879 GCA_964385905.1 uncultured Alistipes sp. | reverse complement strand
CTTGCATACTTTGCCGAGCCGAGGCGGTGAAAAGCCACGAACGTGGATTAATCTACCTTTGTGTAGTTGCACAGGCAAAGTAAATGCAAAACACCCGTCACGGGTGCGTCATTCCCCGACTTGCGGAGCAAGGCGACGGGAATCTCTACTCAATTATTCGTAAATATCAAATCATAATTAGCCTAACATATTAATAATCAGTAAATAGTGCGTTTTGTCCTCTGTATTTCAATCAAAAATCATTAAAAATCGAAATATATTTGGCGAAAAAGTTGCATATTAAAAATTCTTAATATATATTTGTAGTAGGTTAAAGGTAATGAAATGATGAACATGCATAACATATTGGCTAATGTGGCGACGAATATCATCGTTGCCACGTTGTCGTATGTTACCATTTCTACTACGATTATTACCACCACGACCACAACTATTACCCCTGTGGGGGTGTAGTGTTCTTTTGCCGAGGGTGGCGCGTCTGTTGTCATATATTTCTGCCGAGGTTGCAGAGAGCGGCTTAAAAATCTAAATACATTTTTTACAAACACTCCTCCTTCCATTATTGTGTCGTTATGACGTGTGGAGGATAAAAATCTATTGCTATGAATAGGGTAAGAGTTTTTGCACCCGCAACAGTTGCTAATATGGGTTGCGGTTTCGATATTATGGGTATGACGCTCGATGGCGTTGGCGATGTGTTGAGCGTAGAGGTCGAGGCTGGCGATGGCCTCGAGATTGAGAATCATAGCAACGTGGAGTTGCCAGAGGATAAGGAGAAGAATGTTATCACCCCCGCTGTGCGAGCCTTGATGGAGGCCTTTGGCGAGAAGAGGATGGTGCGTGTTATTGTGGAGAAGAAGATTTCGCCAGGTAGTGGTATTGGTTCGAGTGCCGCCTCGTCGGCTGCGGCAGTATATGCTCTCAACGTGGCTTTGGGTCGTCCCTTCTCGGATGAGCGTCTGGTGGAGTTTGCTATGGAGGGTGAGAAGCTGATTAGTGGCGGAACACCGCACGCTGATAATGTAGGTCCTTCGATTTTGGGAGGTGTGGTGCTTATGCGAGGCTATCATCCGTTGGATATTGTGCGACTGCCTGTGCCCGATAACTTCTGCTGTTCGGTGGCACATCCCGCTATTATGGTCAGCACTCGTATGGCACGCGAGGTGCTACCCAAGCAGATTCCCTTACGCACAGCCGTAGAGCAGTGGGGTAATGTTGCAGGTCTTGTGGCTGGGTTGTCGCTCGGTGATGTCTATCTTGTGGGACGTGCTATGCGTGATGTGGTGGTCGAGCCGCATCGCAAACAATTTATCCCGGGTTTCGATGAATTGCGAGAGAAGGTTATGAAGGCAGGCGCTCTGGCGTTTAATATCTCTGGTGCAGGCCCGTCGGTGTTTGCATTGTCGGCCGATATGGATGTGGCTGCGCGCGTGGGAGAGGTGATGCGTGAGCATTTTGCCGAGGTAGGCTCGGATGTGTATGTGTGCAAGGTGTCGAATCGTGGCGCACGAGTGTTGAACGAATAAAGGTTTAGGAGATGAAATATTTTAGTACACGCGATAAATCTCGCTTGGGTGTAGCACTTGCCGATGCGGCATTTATGGGTTTGGCGGCAGATGGAGGGTTATTCCTACCTGAACGTATTCCGCAGGTGGATATGAAGCGGGTAGAGGCGTTGGCCGAGCAGTCGTATGCCGATATGGCGCTCTATCTTGCGCAACAGCTTTTCGATGATGTGGCTTTGGAGGATTTGGAGAGGGTAGTGCGCGATGCCTACGATTTCCCGATTGAGATGCATCAGCTGGGCGATGACCTCTATACGCTTGAGCTATTTCATGGGCCTACGCACGCCTTCAAGGATTTTGGCGCACGCTTTATGGGGCGTATGACAGGTATGCTGAACGATGGGGGAGAACTCATTATCCTTACTGCTACATCGGGCGATACGGGCAGTGCTGTGGCTCACGGTTTCTATGGCGTTGAGGGTGTGCGAGTTGTTATTCTCTATCCCGATGGTAAGGTGAGTCCGTTGCAGGAGGCGCAGATGACAACACTTGGCGGAAATATCCACCCGCTGAAGGTGAGGGGTACATTTGACGATTGCCAACGTATGGTAAAGTCTATGTTCCGTGACAAAGGTTTGCGTCAGCAGGTACGTATTACATCTGCCAATTCGATAAATCTGCTGCGTTGGCTCCCACAGTCGTTCTATTACTTCTATGGATATTGTGCGTGGAAGCGTATGACGGGCCGCGATAATCCAGAGGTGGTGGTTCCGAGTGGAAATTATGGAAACCTCACGGCGGGAATGTTCGCTCGTAGAATGGGGTTGCCGCTGAAGGGCTTTGTGGCGGCATCGAATGCCAATGACGTGGTGCCCGAATTTTTGCAGACGGAGGTTTATCGTCCGCGAGCATCGGTACAGACTGTGGCCAATGCTATGGATGTTGGAGAACCGAGTAACTTCGAGCGCATGATGCAACTATGTGGTGAGGATGTGAATGCGTTGCGTAGCGAGGTAAGAGGATTCTCATGCGGGGATGAACAGATAAAGGAGGCGATTGCTGAGATATATAATAAATATATGTATATGTCCGACCCTCATAGTGCCGTGGGTTATCTCGCCACCAAACAGATGAATGTTGATGGCTTCTGGCTCTCGACAGCGCATGCGGCAAAGTTTGGAGAGGTTGTTGAGCCTGCCGCTGGGGTATCGCCAGAGTTGCCATTATCGTTGGCTGCTGCTGTCGGAAAGCCCAGAAATTTCACGCAGATAGAGCCTAACGATGCAGTTTTGGCCGATTTTTTGAGGAATATGTAATGATAAAGCCATGCCGAAAGAGCCTAAAAGCGACGGTATGGCTTTTTTATTCAGAAAG
>CAYLRH010000214.1:0-2940 GCA_964385905.1 uncultured Alistipes sp. | reverse complement strand
TTGAGGGGGTAGTGAGCATTAGCTCGTGCAAGTTCGAGTCTTGTCCTGGGCACCAGAAAACGCGTTAGATGAGAATCTGACGCGTTTTTGTTTTTCCTGGGTACGTTTTCTGGGCACGTGGGCTCAAATGATTATTCTTTCCTCTATTCCAACCCTATTGGGTTTATAAAATATCCCGTTTGTCGTTTGCCGAAGCCTTAACAGCCAACGACCCGACACATCCTGAGTGGGAGTGGAGATAATATCTTTTACGAGTAAAAGTCTATACATTTTGCGTTTGAAAAGTTTCGCCTGTTTTTTGTATATTTGCATAAGTTATGGATAAGTTTGTACCACACAGCATAGATTACGACACTCAGGCCGAGGGCGAATTGATGGGTGATGTTAAGGCGGGGTTTCCCTCGCCTGCGGAGGATATGCGTGAAAAATTAGACCTTATAAAGTTACTTGTCAAACACAAAGCCTCTACTTTCTTCTTCCGAGTGAGCGGTGTTTCTATGGTTGATGCAGCGATGGACGAGGGCGATATTATTATTGTTGACCGTGCTATCGACCCCTATAACAACTGTAAGGCCGTATGCTTTATCGATGGTGAATACACCGTAAAGCGTGTAGAGATGACTGGTGGCCGTCTGCGCCTGATGCCAGCCAATGAACGCAATGCAATATATAAACCTATCGAGATTACGGCCGAGAATGAGTTTATGATTTGGGGTGTCGTAACCTACGTAATTAAAAAGATGTAAGGATATAATTTCTATACTATGGCAAAAAAGGTTTTGATATTGTCGGGCTCGCCACGCCGAGGGGGTAACTCCGATACATTGTGCGACCAATTTATGCGTGGAGCCGAGGAGGCAGGACACGAAGTTGAAAAGATTTGGGTGCAGGGCAAAAAGGTTGCCCCCTGCCTTGCGTGCTACTACTGCAAAGACCACGCGGGTGAGTGCGCCATCAAAGACGATATGAAGGAGATTTTGGAGAAGATGCTTGCAGCCGATGTGCTGGTACTATCTTCACCAGTCTATTTCTATTCAATCTCGGCGCAGCTCAAGGCCGTTATCGACCGCACTGTTGCCCGCTGGTTGGAGTTCAAGGATAAGGAGTTCTACTACATTATGACTGCTGCCGAGGATACCGATACGGTGATGGATTGCACATTAGAGTGTATGCGTGGCTTGGCGGAGTGTTTGGAGGGCTCTGTCGAGCGGGGCGTAATCTACGGCAAGGGAGTTTATCAAAAGGGCGAAATAGCCAACCACCCAGCCCTGCAACAAGCCTACGAGATGGGCAAATCCATATAGCCGTCGATGTTTGCCCTTGCCGACTGCAACAACTTCTTTGTCTCCTGCGAGCGTGTGTTTCGACCTGACTTGCGGGGGCGACCCGTTATTGTCCTGTCAAGCAATGATGGTTGCGCTGTAGCCAGAAGTAACGAGGCAAAAGCATTAGGCATAAAGATGGGCGCCCCATATTTCCAGATTCGTCATCTTGTCAAGCAACACAACGTGGCGGTCTTTTCTGGAAATATGGCTCTTTATGGCGATATGTCGCAGCGAGTACGTTGGGTTTTAGAGGAGTTTGCACCTTCGATTGAGTATACTCCATCGACGAGGCATTCCTTGACCTGCGCGGCATGCAGGGTGTTAATTTTGACCAATACGCCAAGGATATTTCGCTCCGTTGCTGGCGACAGACCTCTATACCTGTATCGGTAGGTATTGCCCCAACGAAAACATTAGCGAAGATAGCATCAGAGCTTTGTAAGAGGTATCCTAAGCTACGAGGCGGTTGCTATATGCACCGCCCCGAGGATATAGAGAAAGTCTTGAAAAAGTTCCCCATAGAAGATGTTTGGGGAATAGGCCGCCGTTCTGCCCCTCGGCTTCACGCTATGGGTATTCATACCGCCTACGAATATACGCAACTCCCAGAGTATGCGATTCGAGCAATGTTTGGCATAACGGGCGTTAGAACATGGCGCGAGTTGAGAGAAGAACCATGCATTGAGTTTGAGGATGGCTTTGAGGCCAAGCAGTCGATATGTGTATCTCGTAGTTTCTCGGAGGAGATTGCAGATGTGGATGTGCTGTGCGAGCAGGTTGCCAACTTCGCATCATCGGTGGCAGAGAAACTCAGAGCGCAAAACTCCGTTGCCAGCGAGATAAATGTTTTTGCATTTACCAATCGGTTCAAGGAGTCGGCGCCACAGATGTATGGAAATAAGCTGGTGCATCTGTCAATACCCACCAATGACCAGCGTGTAATTGTAACGCAGGCCGTTGCGACAATCCGAGAGCTATTTCTCGATGGGTATGGATATAAGAAAGCCGGTGTGGTAGCTACGCATATCATACCTGTGCAGAGTGTTATGCACTCTCTATTCGATGACACGACGGCTCTTGAGCGCGAGCATCGGCTCAGCTCTGTCGTCGATTCGGTAAATAGTAATTTCGGCAAAGGTACACTCAAATTTGCCATACAGGGTAGTGGCAAAGTGAAAAGCAATAGCGAAAACCAATCACCTCATTACACCACCAAATGGAGCGACCTGCCCAATGTAACGGTGAAATAAATCTATATTGGATGGGATTGTTAAAAACATCCGACATCGTATTACTCCTAATTACCATATTAAAGTTGTAGTATAATATCCAGAATATTAGCTTCGCGCACCTAGGTGGGGATACTATCTCTATATGCTTGCGAAGCGATGGGAGTAGTATCACTAATTACAGGGATTGCATTAAACTCCAACAATCGTTATCTTTGTTAGTGATATTTTTTTACTAACCTTATCAATATAAAAAGGATGGATTAGTCGTAGTTCAAAAAGGGCGTAAAAAATAAAACCCCATCTACAAGTGCTTGTAGAAGGGTTTTTCGAGGTCCGAAGCGGATTCGAACCGCTGTAGACGGTTTTGCAGACCGGTGACTAAA
>CAYLRH010000213.1:0-2955 GCA_964385905.1 uncultured Alistipes sp. | reverse complement strand
GGTACTCCAGGCAGATAATCAACATTAACACCCTTCTCCTGCATAGCATCAAGAAGGCTTCGAGGGTGTATCGGAAAACCGTTGTAATTTCCCCATAGCATTATCTCCTCATCGGCATTGGGTCCCATGAGCAGCACCTTCTCATCCTTGCGCAAAGGCAATATTCCGTCATTCTCAAGCAACACAATACTCTCGTGAGCAATCTTTAGAGCCAAAGCAGTATGCTCTGCCGAGCAGAGCTTGTCGTGCGATATATCATCCCACTCCGACTCACCATCCATCTCGCCGAGCATATAACGATACTCCATGAGTTTTGTAATGCCCTCGTTCAGCTCCGCCTCGGTAATAAGTCCCTTATTGATAGCCTCAGGAATGGCAGGCAATGCATTTCCACACTCCAAATCCATTCCTGTCTTTATTGCAGCTGCCGCAGCCTCAGCCTTGGTCTTAACCCACTTATGTCCAGCGTAAAAATCCTTCACAGCCCAACAATCGCTGACGATTATGCCATCAAAGCCCCACTCCTTCTCAAGTATATCTCTCAGGAAACGCTCGCTTGCACCTGCGGGGTAGCCAAACATACGGTTGTAGGCAAACATCACCTGATCCACATCAGCCTTCATCACCAAATCCTTGAATGCTGGCAGATAGGTCTCCCACACATCTCGCTCCGACGCTACGGCATCGAAGGTGTGACGAGCCCACTCAGGTCCAGAATGCAGGGCATAGTGCTTGGCACAAGCCATAGCCTTGATAGTACCATTGCCACGCTCACCCTGAAGACCTCGCACCACTGCCATGCCGAGCTGCGAAGTGAGGTAAGGATCCTCGCCATAGGTCTCCATGCCTCTACCCCAACGCGGATCGCGGAAGATATTGATATTTGGTGTCCAGTATGTAAGGCCCTTATACCACATATCCTTTTCGTCGGCCGAGCGGGCGATATTCCACTTTATACGGCCCTCATCACTAACCGAGGTAAATACCCTCTCTAAAAGCTCCGTATCGAACGACGCGGCCATGGCAATAGGCATGGGATAGACGGTGGCATTTCCATTTCTGGCAACACCATGCAGCGCCTCATTCCACCAGTTATATGTCTTTATGCCGAGTCGCTCTACCGCTGGCGAGTTATACATCATCAGCGACACCTTCTCCTCCAAAGTCATGTGCTTGACAATATCCTCGGCTCGCTCACTTGCCGAGCGACTAACATCGGTAAATATCGGCTGTGCCGACAAGATAATGGGCGACACCGTAGCAACAAGTGCTATGGACGCAATTCTAAAAAATCTCTCTATTCTCATATCGTTTTATTGTTATTTCTGCAATTCTGCAAGTGGCGCAACTATTTGCCCATAAAGCGTCTTGTCAGCCATCGGCGTACAGGCACATCGTAGAGTTTTAGGCAGAGATATGCAAGTGCGATACTCGATGCCACAACCAACACAACCACACCCAATGTTTGGCCAAGCGTGTAGTAATGGTTATCAATAAGCCAAGCGTAAAACACATACATTATCGGATAGTGGACAATGTAGAGCGGATAGGACAATTCGCCCAAGAAGCTATTTATTCGTCCCGTATAACCATTACCACCCTCTCCGCAGGCTCCGAGCCACACGATAAATGGAAATATTGTAGCGATGCAGATAACCTCATACAAGCTGTTGATACTCAGGTTGCTTTCAGATGCGATATACGGCATGGCAAATATCGCCACGAGCAAAATACTACACTTCCAGAACGCGCCCTTGACCTTGCGAGGCTTAAATGTTCGGGCCAATAACATTCCCACCGTAAACGGGAAGAGCATGCGCACAAAACCGCCCCAGAAATTAATTGTATCGATGGTCCACCCTATGCCGACACTATCATAACCCGATAAATCGCCCACGAAAATCCACGCATGAATAACTCCCAAGACAACGGCCAGCACGGCCAACATCTTTGTTGATAGGCGACGTATTATAAGAGCATACAAGACATTGCCGATATACTCAAAGAACAACGACCACGACGGTCCATTTAATGGGAACATCTCTCCATTTCCTCGCACCTCATACGCTGCACCCGGCACAGCAGGAATCATAAACATGGTAAGCAGCATTGCCATCATCGTCCAGCCGACAGGTGTTACACTGCCATCCCAACGCATACTGCCAGTAAGCAGAAACGACACAGCACCGATAATAGCACCCATCACAAGCATGGGGTGAAGTCGAATAAGACGACGCTTAAAGAATCCTCCAAGCGACATTTTATGCCAGCGGTCATCGTAGGCATAGCTTATCACAAAGCCCGACAGGATAAAGAAAAAATCTACCGCAATGTGGCCATGGTTAAACGTGGTTATAAGGCCACTGCCCTCGCCGTTAACGCCCTCGGCAAATGCAAAGCCCTCAAAGATATGGTATATAACGACCAGCATAGCCGCTACACCTCGCAAGCCATCAAGTAGCTCATAATGAGGTTTGGTATCGGCAAAATTTGCTAATAAATGTGGTGAAGTTTTCATCATTTAGTTTTTTGGCATATACAAAGATAACCATATTTATAGAAATTTACCGCAAATTGCACATTTGTTTCTGAATCAGCTTCAAAGAATACCCTATTAACTAATATTCAATCAGCAATAAGCGTGAAGCCATAGGAGAGAAAGGAAAATCCACCGAGGATTTCGGATTGAACCTTCCTGCACTTGATAATGCAATAACATATAAACAAAAAATCAAAAAAAGACACATAAGCAGCAATAAGGTATATTTTATTTTTTAGTGTGTTGTGTTATACTTACGGCATAAATCAGTACTGTGTTGTAAAAAAAGGACAGAACACAGAAGGTGAGGAGCGTTGTTTATGAATATCAAAGAAAGCATGAAGCTTGTGCGCGACAATCCGGTTGTATCGTGGCACGAACACATTCAGTACGAAACACACGTTGGGAAACCCAAC
>CAYLRH010000212.1:0-3013 GCA_964385905.1 uncultured Alistipes sp. | reverse complement strand
GTGCAGAATCCAGGTAATTTGGGGACTATTATCCGCCTTGCCGACTGGTTTGGTGTGGAGGATATTTTCTGCTCGGAGGATACGGCCGACTGCTTTAACCCGAAGGTTGTGCAGGCGACGATGGGCGCTATCCTGCGTGTGAAGGTGCATTACCTGTCGTTAGCCGATTTCCTGCATCGTACGGCCGAGAGTGGGGTGGCGGTGTATGGAACGATGCTTGATGGTGAGAATATCTACGATGCCGAGCTGGCGGCAAATGGCGTAATTGTTATGGGTAACGAAGGCAAGGGCGTGAGTGCAGAGTGCGCCAAGAGTTTTACCCACAAACTGCTAATTCCCGCTTATCCACCTGAGCGTCAGGGTTCAGAGTCGCTCAATGTCGCGATGGCTACGGGTATTGTCTGTGCGGAGTTCAGGCGTAGATGTATAAAGTTATAATCTAATGGATACGATTGGTCGCGAGAAGGAGATTCGTAAAGTAACGCTTATAGGTAGTGTTATAAATCTTGTGCTTCTGATTTTTAAGTTTGTGGCGGGTATCGTTGGCCATAGTGCTGCGATGATAGCCGATGCTGTGCACTCTCTCTCGGACTTTATTACCGACATAATTGTCCTTGTCTTTGTCCACATCTCGGGAAAGCCCGAGGATGAATCTCACGCTTATGGGCACGGTAAGTTTGAGACTATGGCGACACTCATCATTGGTGTAATATTGTTGGCCGTGGGTGTTGGTATCTTCGTCAATGGAGCCTCTTCCATAATAGATAGTTTCAAGGGCAATATACCCCCGTCGCCAGGTAAGGCGGCGTTGATTGCTGCGGCTATCTCTATTGTTTCTAAGGAGTTGCTTTATAGATACACGGTGCGCGTTGGTCAAAGATTAAACTCTCAGGCAGTGGTGGCCAATGCGTGGCATCACCGTAGCGATGCATACTCCTCGATTGGAACTCTGCTGGGTATCGGAGGAGCTATCTTCTTGGGTGAGGGGTGGCAGGTGCTCGACCCGTTGGCGGCAGTGGTTGTGAGCCTGTTTATTGTTAGGGTGGCGTTTCAGTTAGTGAAACCTTGCGTAGATGATTTGTTGGAAAAATCATTGCCCGCAGAGACCGAGCAACGAATCAAGGATATTATCCTCTCATTCCCCGAGATAGGCTCTCCGCATCATCTTCGTACACGTCGTATCGGCAACAATATCGCCATCGAGGTGCATATCAGAATGGATGGAAATCTTTCGCTTAATGAGGCTCATCGTTTGACAACAAATGTCGAGAAGAGATTGAAGGAGAAGTTCGGCGAGGGTACACATATCGGTATCCACATGGAGCCTCACAAGTAATCACAACTCTATTTTTTTGCCTCAAAATCATTAAAATCGTCAGAATCAGCTAATAATTGAAAATTATTAGTATATTTGCTGTTTGAAAACATTTGATTATTATGTCGGATAACAGACTCAAGATAGGAATTACGCAAGGCGACACCAACGGAGTGGGTTGGGAGGTGATACTCCGCACCTTCGCCGACCTGCGTATTACGGAGCTTTTTACCCCCGTTATCTATGGCTCGCAGAAGGCGGCCAATGCCTATATGGCAATGCTCGATGCGGAGGAGTATGGTGTGCAGTTTAATGTGGTGGCTTCGGCCGATGAAGCTCGTCGTGGCAAGGTGAACCTTGTTGATACGGGCGATGTAGAGCCCCAGCCGGGTGTACCCTCACCTGAGGGTGGTAAGGCAGCGGTACAGGCTTTGGAGGCTGCTGTTGCTGATTTGAAGGAGGGCGCGATTGACGCTATGGTGACCGCTCCGATTGATAAGGAGATGGCGCATAGCGACACATTCCGTTTTACGGGCCACACCGAGTTTATGGCCTCGCACTTGGAGGGCGAGCCTATGATGATTATGTGCAGCGACCGCCTGCGAGTGGGTTTGGTTACAATCCATATCCCCGTGGCGGAGGTGAGCCGTAGCATCTCGAAGGAGAAGATTTTGCAGTCGCTTGCGACTTTGCGCCAGACGTTGAAGGAGGATTTCGGTATTGTCGAGCCTCGCATTGCAGTGCTCTCGCTTAATCCCCACGCAGGTGAGGGCGGTATGCTCGGCTCGGAGGAGCAGGAGATTATCAAGCCCGCCATTGAGGAGGCTTTTACAGAGGGTACGTTGGCATTTGGCCCCTTCCCCGCAGATGGATTGTTCGCAGGTGGCGGATACACGAAGTATGACGCAGTGCTGGCGATGTACCACGACCAGGGCTTGACACCGTTCAAGACTTTGTCGCCCGATGGAGTGAACTTTACAGCTGGCTTGTCGGCCGTTCGTACCTCGCCCGACCACGGCACGGCATACGACATCGCAGGTAAGGGCATAGCCGATGCGCAGTCTATGCGAAATGCTATCTATGCAGCTATGGATATTGTCCGTAACCGCGAGCAGTGGGCCGAGTGGAGTGCCAATCCGTTGCAGCGCTTCGAGCGCGAGAAGGGCCGCGATGTATCGGTGAAGGATTTGAAACTGCCTGAGGCAGAGGAGTAAATAGAGGATAGATATGTTGGGAAACGATAAGCGACATACTAAGATGAATTTGTCGTTATGGATAGCTGTCAGCCTGATGTCAATCATCGGCTTGGGCGCAAATGTCTATAAGGCAAACATAGGCGAGGAGTTTGAATGGGCTTCAACCATTGCCGAGGCGTGTGTGTTGCTTGCCGCTGGATGTTTTATCTATGCGTATTTCCATAAAGGTAATGAGGATAAAAAAGAGGAGTAACGCATAAAAGAGAGTCATGGAGAAGAAAAAACAGTGGAAGCTCACTATCGTGTTGAACTACCTTGTGTTAGCGATGGCTATTTTGATTTTGGGTATCAACATATACGATTACAGCCTCACGCAGCAAGTTAATTGGATGTATGTGGGTTTGGGTGTTGTGATGATATTCAACTCAGTCTTCGGTATCCTGAACGCCAAACGCCAAATGCAAAAAGAGAAATAAGATTAACAGAGTCGAACGCTGTATTC
>CAYLRH010000211.1:0-3015 GCA_964385905.1 uncultured Alistipes sp. | reverse complement strand
GGGGAGCATCTGCTGCTCTCGGCCGATTATAGTCAGGTGGAGCTGCGATTGATGGCGCACCTGAGCGGTGACAAGTCGCTTATAGAGGCATTCCAGCAGGGCGAGGATATTCACTCGGCAACGGCCGCCAAGCTCTTCCACAAGGAGATTAAGGAGGTGACATCCGACGAGCGTCGCAAGGCCAAGACGGCAAACTTTGGTATCATATATGGTATCTCGGCCTTCGGATTGGCACAGCGCCTCGACATCCCCCGCAAGGAGGCTAAGGAGTTGATTGACGGCTACTTCGAGAGCTACCCCAAGGTTAAGGAGTATATGGAGCGTGCTGTGGCCGATGCCCGCGAGAAGGGATACGTAACTACGGCCTTTGGTCGTCGCCGTATATTGCGCGATATTGATTCCCGCAATGCTGTGGCACGTGGCGTGGCCGAGAGAAATGCCATCAATGCCCCGATTCAGGGTAGTGCGGCCGATATTATGAAGCTGGCGATGATTGAGATTTTCCGCCGTTTTCGTGCCGAAGGAATACGCTCGAAGATGATTTTGCAGGTGCATGACGAGGTTATTGTCGATATGCTGCGCGACGAGCAGGAGCAGGTTATCCGCATCGTGCGTGAGTCGATGGAGGGCGTGGCCAAGCTCAGCGTGCCGCTAATCTCGGAGGCGGGTGTGGGCGAGAATTGGCTGGAGGCGCATTAGGAGTTATACATAATATAATAGGTGTTATAAATGTTATAGCACCTATTTTTTTGTATCAGGCAGGAATCTTCAACAAAGGTGGATTGCAGCGCAAGGCAGATGCCAAAAGAGCCTTTTTAGACTATAACTCCCTAAAATAAAAAATCCCACCCTCATGGGTAGGAGCGGATATATAAAACCCTTACGGGTGACTTAGCAAAAAAAACCGAGGTTACGGAAGGTATTCGACGCCAAGCGAGCACCGCTTCTTGTCTTAGTAACCCGGGCGCCACAGAAACGCTCCGTTGAAGTTACAACCTCCGATAGCCTCTACCAACCTAAAACTACTAACCTAAATGAACCTTAAAACTTCACTGCAAAGATAAGGCGAAAAATAATTCCGCGCAAGAGTTTTTTCAAATATTTTTGTAAATAATTAATAGATTTTAACATTGTCTTAACATTGGAATTTTTCAAAATCGGCTTATGCGGCTGATATACAATGAATTAAGACGATTTTACAAAAATATGACATTTTTTGGTGTTTTCGGTGTTAATTTCCGCAAATAGCACCATACGACCATAAAAGTGCCAAAATGTATCTTTTGGAACGAAAACAGAGAATCTTGCGAATTGTAACTTTGGCTTTCGATTTGAGCCTGTGAGATATGCTATCGGCCCCTATTTCACAACAAACATCTTCACCGCATCGGCCACCCTCTCGCCATCCAATGCGGCCGAGACGATACCGCCAGCATAGCCTGCGCCCTCGCCTGCGGGGAAGAGGCCCTGCATCTCTGGATGCATCAATGTTTCGCTGTCGCGGGGAATACGCACGGGGGTTGATGTGCGCGACTCGACACCCACGACAATGGCGTTGGGCGTAACGTATCCGCGCATCTTCCTATCGAACGAGGCGATACCCTTGCGCAGTGCCGAGGCCATAAAGTCGGGCATCCACTTATCCAGACGTGACGACACCAAGCCGGGGATATACGACGTTGCGGGGAGCGACGATGATGCTCGGCCAGCGACGAAGTCCGATACACGCTGTGCGGGGGCTACCTGCTTGTCGCCACCATACTGACGTGCCGCCTCCTCCAGTTGCTGCTGGAACACTAAGCCCGCCAAGGCGCCATGCTCCTCCATAAGGAAGGCGTAATCCTCAGGTCGCACCTCCGTCACCAAACCCGAATTTGCCCACCGCGAATTACGGCCGCTGGGCGACATGCCATTCACAACAGATTGCGCCGAGTCGGTCATTGCCGGCACGATAAATCCGCCTGGACACATACAGAACGAATATACACCACGTCCCTCGACCTGATTCACAAGCGAATAGGATGCTGCGGGGAGATACTCGCCACGTTCGGGCATGTGGTACTGTATCGAGTCAATGAGTTGTTGCTGATGCTCAATGCGCACACCCATAGCGAAGCCTTTGGCCTCAAGGCGTATGCCATCGTGGTGCAACGTGTGGTATATATCCTTTGCCGAGTGACCTGTAGCCAAGACTACGGCAGCACCCTCAATGAGCTTATCACCCACCCATACGCCACGTATGCGACTGCGTGAGCGGTCAATCTCGAAGCCCGTCACCTTGCTCGAGAAGTGTATCTCGCCACCCGACGAGATGATGGTCTGGCAGATGTTGCTGATGATGCGGGGCAGCTTATCGGTACCGATGTGGGGGTGTGCCTCGTAGAGAATCTCGGGCGTAGCGCCGTGAAAGACAAGCGTCTGTAACGCCTTGTTATAATCGCCACGCTTCTTGCTACGTGTGAAGAGTTTTCCATCCGAGAAGGTTCCTGCGCCACCCGCACCGAAAGCGTAGTTTGAGTCGGGGTCAATCTCAAGGTTACGGTTGATGAGGGCAATGTCGCGCTTACGCGGCAGCACCTCCTTGCCTCGCTCCAGAAGTATAGGCTTGAGTCCCAACTCAATAAGGCGTAACGCGGCAAACAATCCCGCAGGACCTGAGCCCACAACGACAACCTCGGTCGAATGACTCACGTCGGGGTAGTCGAAATGTATGGGTGCAGGCTGAGGTTCCTGATCGACAAACACCTCCAGCGAGAGATTTACCTTCACGGGGCTGCGACGCGCATCGATGGAGCGCTTCACCACCCTCACCAGAGCGATGTCGCTGCGACGAATACCCATCTGACGACACGCCAACGCGGTGTATGTTTCCACGTCGGCAGACTGCTTGGGCGATAGCTGGAGAGTGATTGTTTTCGGCATATTGACTCTACTTTTCGACAAAAGTAACTAAAAAAAAGTGAATTTTCTAAAATTTTTCCCTCCGCAGGCCTTTATAATGAGAAAATTCGTTAC
>CAYLRH010000210.1:0-3015 GCA_964385905.1 uncultured Alistipes sp. | reverse complement strand
GAGGATATGAAGTATCCTTACGAGAAGGCTATGCAGTCGGGTGCCAAGGAGGTGTGGCTCACCGAGCGCGGAAATATGTTTGGTTACAACAACTTGATTGTCGATTTCCGCAATATCCCCGATATGTTGAAGATTGCCTCTACCGTTGTGATGGACTGCACACATAGCGTTCAGCGCCCTGGTGCTGCTGGTGGTAAGACCGGCGGAAACCGCGAGTTCGTGCCCGCCATGGCGCAGGCCGCAAAGGCTTTCGGTGCTAACGGATTCTTCTTTGAGGTGCATCCCGACCCCGACAATGGCCTAAGCGATGGCCCCAATATGCTACGTTTAGAGGATTTGGAGGGCGTGGTGAAGAGCTTGCTGTAAAATAAACTGAAAACTATAAAACCAAAATAATGAGTACTTTAACTTCTCAAGAGATTCTTGATTTGGCTCGCCGTACACTCTCTGTTGAGGCTGAGGCGTTGAATAATATGGCTACTCTGTTAGGAGAGGAGTTCATCGGGGCTGTGAATCGCATTTTGTCATGCCGTGGTAAGGTTATTATCACAGGTATGGGCAAGTCGGGCCTTGTGGGCCGTAAGATTGCAGCTACGCTGGCAAGTACAGGCACACCGAGCTTCTACCTCCATCCGGGCGAGGCTTTTCATGGCGACTTGGGTATGATATCTTCCGAGGATATTGTGTTGGCTCTCTCTCATTCGGGCGAGACCGACGAGGTGTTGAAGATTGTTCCGTTCATACAGTCTAATCACAACGTTCTTATATCTATCACGGCCAATGCCGAGTCTACGCTTGCAAAGAATTCGGATATCCATCTTGATACAGGTGTTAAGGAGGAGGCCTGTATCCTGCATCTCGCCCCCACGTCATCCACTACGGCACAGCTGGCTTTGGGTGATGCGCTGGCCATAGCGTTGATGAAGGCTCGCGAGTTTACCTCTATGGACTTCGCTCGTCTGCATCCGGGAGGTAGCCTGGGCCGTCGTCTGCTGATGACCGTGGGTAATGTGATGCGCAAGAACGACTTGCCTACGGTAGATGTCGATTGCTCGGCGACGGAGATGATTCATCGTATGACACGCGGTGGCTTGGGCCTGATAATCATCTGCGATGGCGAGCGTATTGAGGGTATTGTAACCGATGGCGATTTGCGCCGTGCGATGGAGAGCCGCCAGAGCGAGTTCTTCAACATCAAGGCGATAGATATTGCTACGCGCTCACCCAAGACCATCAGTTCGCATGCCAAACTTATCGAGGCAGAGAAGATGATGACTCGACACAAGGTTAACTCGCTGCTTGTTACCGATGAGAATGGCAAGCTGGAGGGCGTAATTCAGATTTACGACATAAAACTATAATATGAAGGATACCATTATTTCTGCCGATGTGAAACGTCGTGAGCTGAAGATTTGGCTTGCGTGTTTTGTGGTGGCAAACATTATCAATTGGGCTGCAATAATCAAGTTCCAGACACCGTGGTACGAAATCTTTACCCAGATGGGGTATGTGGTGGTTTCGTCGCTGCTGTTGTATGGATTGTTGCTGTTGGTGCGCATAGCATGGCGTATCATACGGGCTCTATTGGGTAAGTAGTTGTGGCCATGGAGTTTCAGCATAGTACCAAGAATCCTCTGCATCCTATAACCTACCTATCCTTTTATGCGATGCATACACGCATAGAGATGGTTGCTGTGGGATTGGATGAGTGTGCAGGGCGAGTTTTGGCACAACGTGTTGAGGCCGAGGTGAAGACAATGGAGCGACGTTTCAATCGCTTCGATGACCGTAGCCCGATAAGTGTAATGAATCTTCGTGCTGCGACATCTGATGTTGAGGTGGACGACGAGCTATTCATGGCTTTGGAGTTGTGTGATGCTTTTCGGCGAGGCACGGCTGGCTACTTCGATGTGGCAACAAATACCTCGGTAAATGGTCATATGAGTTATACGCTCAACCCCAATAGACATACGGTGCGTTACACGTCATCAGGTGTGGCACTCGATATGGGTGGATTTGCCAAGGGCTTTGCTCTGGAGCGTGTGCGTAGAATGGTCGTAGAGGCTGGGGCGACGTCAGCATTGATAAATTTTGGTAATAGCTCGGTTGCGGCCATTGGTCATCACCCCTATGGAGAGTGGTGGGCTGTGGGTGTCGAGCATACACGTGTGGCGGGTATCATGGCTCATGAGGTGCATCTAAACGATAGCGCAATGTCTGTTTCGGGGCGCACTGCACGTGGTGAGTATCATATTGTAAATCCTCGTACGGGTGGAACGGTTGCTGGCGAGGAGCTGGTTTTGGTTGAGGGCCGTTCGGCATTGGTGGCCGAGGTGTTATCTACGGCATTGTACGCTGCCCCGCGAGGTGAACGAGCGGAGATAATGGCATCGTATGATGGATACCGAGCTACGGAACTCTACTGCCGCGAAGGTGGCGGCACGGAGAGGCGTGAGTTGTAGGAAAAATAAGAAAAATATATAGAGATGAATAGAAAAGAGTTTCTGTCCGATTGTGGACGAATGGGTTTTGCAGGTACGGTACTGTCGCTCTTCCCATGGTTGGAGTCGTGTAGCGAGAAGGCCAAGCAGGAGGTTAGCGGTGAACGTGCGCGTATAGGTATCATTGGTACTGGCTCGCGTGGCGTGTTCCATATCAAGCACCTGTTGCAGATGCCTGAGGTTGATGTTGTTGCTCTGTGTGATAACTATCGTCCCCACCTTGAGGATGCGGCACAGTATTACCCGCAGGCGAAGCAGTATGACGACTACCGCCGTCTGCTGGAGGATAACAATGTGCAGGGCGTGATTATCGCCACTCCGTTGTATCTGCACGGACATATGACTATGGATGCTCTGCGTGCCGGCAAGCGCGTATTCTGCGAGAAATCGATGGCTTTCACATTGGACGAGGCTCTGGAGGTGTATAATCTGCGTAAGGAGTTGGGCGGAGTGCTTTTCATCGGTCAGCAGCGTCTGTTCGATCCCAAGTATATCAAGGCTATGCAGATGATCC
>CAYLRH010000209.1:0-3076 GCA_964385905.1 uncultured Alistipes sp. | reverse complement strand
GTGCCGAGACGATGCGCAAGACGCTCTATGCGCTCTACGATGTGGACGATACTCCACTCTTGGCTGAGAATCACCCCATCGACCCTGCGGCACGTGCCACATATCTGGCCGAGGGAGCTGACAATCAGGTGAATAAATATTCATACCTATGGCCCTACTCAGGTACGCTCTCTATGCTCTCGGCGCTGTATGAGGTTACGGGCAGTGAGGCTGATTTGGCCTTTATCGAGAGTGATGTAGTGGCGGGACTGGATATGTACTTTGACACCACATGCATGCCACATGCCTACTCGTCGTATGTCACCGTGGGCGAGTCGGACCGCTTTTATGACGATAACATCTGGCTCGTTATAGATTTTGTGGATTTGTACCGCTCGTCTGGCGATAAGAGGTTCTTGGAGCGTGCCGAGGCGACATGGCGCTTTGTGGAGAGTGGCCGTGACGAGGTGCTGGGCGATGGAATATATTGGTGTGAGCAGAAGAAACACTCGAAGAACGCCTGCTCAAACGCTCCCGCTGCTGTGGCGGCCCTGAAGCTCTATAAGACTACGGGTGAGGAGGCCTACCTGCGTGCAGGCGAGGAGTTGTATAAGTGGTGCTACAATACGTTGCACGATGCCGAGGATAATCTCTACTTCGACAATATCTCGCTCGAAGGACGCATCAGCCGTGCGAAGTACTCCTACAACAGCGGTCAGATGATTGAGGCGGGGGCTATGCTCTACGCATTGACGGGCAATAAGGAGTATCTCCATCAGGCACAGGCTACGGCCGCAGGGTGCTACGAGCGATGGTTTAAGCCGATGCAGGATGGCGAGCGCGAAATAAGAATGATGGAGTCGGGTGACGTGTGGTTTGATGCGGTTATGCTGCGCGGCCTGATAGCACTCTATGGCGAGGATGGCAACGATACGTATCTGCGTGCCGTAGATGCCTCGCTCAACTATGCGTGGCGCATGGGACGCGATGAGCATGGCTTGTTTGGAAAGTATCTCTCGCACCGCCGCGAGGAGGATAAACGTAGTTGGCTTTTGACTCAGGCGGCTTATGCCGAGATGTCGGCCCGAATGGCTAAAGTCAATCTGCGATGAACTACGCACTTATAACAGGCGCCTCATCGGGCATAGGATTGGAGTATGCACGCGGGTTGGCTACGGCGGGGTGGAATCTCATCATCGTCAGCAACCGCAAGGAGGATAACGTGCGTGTAGCCAGCGAGTTGTCCTCGCAGTATGGTGTTGTGGCCGAGCCTCTCTATGCCGACCTTACCGAAGCCACGGCGGCGGAAGATATATATCGCCACGTTCAGGAGTTAGGCGTTGAGGTCGAGGTGCTGATAAACAATGCCGGCATGCTGCTCTTCTCGAAGCTCGAACACACCACAGCCGAGCAGCTGGAGCGTATCATAGCCCTGCACTGCACCACACCCACAAAGTTGTGCCGTCTGTTTGCAGCCGATATGGTCAAGCGCGGGCGTGGGCATATCCTTATAATGTCCTCCATTACGGCGTGGACACCCTATCCCACCATCTCGCACTATGCCGCAACGAAGAGTTATCTACACTCGTTTGCGCAGTCACTATGGTACGAGTTGCGAGCCAAAGGTGTGAGCGTCACGGCGGTATTCCCGTCGGCGGTGGATACTCCATTCTACAATCTTGATGACAAGATGCGTCGCATACTGTTGCGATGCGGAGTGATGCTCTCGGCCGAGAGTGTGGCTCGTAAGGCTCTGCGGGCGATGTTCCGTAAGCAAAGACGCTGCCTGCCCGGCCTGTTGACAAAGGTGGAGGCCGCCATCTGCTGGCTCCTGCCGGCATGGGCTCTGCTCCCTGTATTGAAGATACCTGCCGTCAGGAGAATACTCGACAGAGTATAAAAAAGGCGGTGCCCCAAAGGGCGGGTGTGGTGACGCACATCCGAAAACAAAAAGCTCCGAAAACAAAAACTGCCCACCCTCTTGGGGTGAGCAGTTTTTTATATTGGTTGTACGCCGGAGATTATTTCTCAGGACGCATCACAACCTTAACCAGATTACCATCGTCGAGAATCTTCTTTGCCATAGCCTTCACGTCATCGGCTGTTACGCTATTTACAGCGGGCAGATAATCCTCAACGTTGTTGATGCCGTCGTCGTAGAAGCTGGCGAGGGTGCGTGCCCACCAACCGTTCTGCTCCAAAGACTTCGAGAAGTTCTTGTTCTCATACTCGCGGGTCTTGTCCATATCCTCCTTGAGCGGGCCCTCGGCAGCAATCTTCTCCAGCTCGGCAGTAACGATAGCCATCAACTCGTCGGCCATCTGCTCGTTGGTGTCGAACTGAATCTGTACCATATATTGCTCCACGGGCTCGTTGAGCAGAGCCACACGAACACCTACGCCGTATGTGCCACCCTTCTCCTCGCGGATAGACTTCAGGTAGCGGTTGTCGAGCGCTGCGGTGAGGTACTTGGCAACCATCTGATTCTTCAGGTTGTACTCCATATCGCCGCTGTAACCAACAAATACCGATACCTTAGGCTGCTCCATCTTAACCTTGAAGTCGTTTACAACGCCACCCTTTGCGGTGCGCACCTTATCGTCGGTGAACTCGTTGCCAGCCTTCTTTGCTGTGGGCAGCGAGCCGATGTACTTCTCCACGTAGGGCTTCAACTCGTCGGGGCTCATATTACCCACAAATGTGAAGCGGAAGTCAGCAGCGTGTGAGAAGAGCTGCTTGTGAATGACGGCCATATGCTCCAGCTTAACACCCGCCATAACCTCAGGTGTGAGCTGCTGGCGGCGGTGGTTATTACCGTAGAGTGTGTTCATCAAGTTCTGTGCGAAGATGAAGTCGGGGTTGGTCATCTGGTTAGCGAGCATAGCGTTGTAGCGGTTCATCAACGTCTGGAAGTCATCCTCCGAGAAGCGGGGCGCGGTGAACTGCAAGTAGAGGAGCTGGAACATGGTCTCCACATCCTTCAACGAAGCGTTTGCCGTAACCATATGCTCGTAAGTGCCTACGCCAGCACCTGCCTGTACCTGCTTGCCTGAGAGCTGCTTGCGCAGGTCAGAAGCCGAGAACTTCGAGATACCCG
>CAYLRH010000208.1:0-3080 GCA_964385905.1 uncultured Alistipes sp. | reverse complement strand
CGCCATAACGGGAATAGCCTCCAGCAGGTGCTCGCTCTTGTCACCATCCATCACAACGCCACGCTCGGTTTCGAGCTTCCACGCACCCTGATTCACATCCAGCACGATGACATTCATACCCAGATTCATCGCAGCCTTCTGTGTCGAAAGGCGTGTACGCAGTGAGTTGTTGAAGAAAATCAACAACGCCGTCTTATTCTTGCCAAGCTCCTGATACTTATAACGGTCGGCCTTAATCTCCATAGCCTCCTTAAGAGCCTCTTCGAGATTGCCCAAATCCTTTACGCTTCTAAAAACTTTCATACTCTTCACATCAAACAAAACAAGTAGCCCCACCGCGACTCGAACGCGAATTTAAGGTTTAGGAAACCTTCGTTCTATCCCTTGAACTATGGAGCCAATACCGCTGCACAGCGACAGCGACTACAAATATACAATTTTTTTATTGATTTTGCTTGGCGCGCTCGAAATTCTTAGCTCTATTAACTATATAGACTCCGCCAAAGACCAAAGCCATTGATAGTAACTCTCGCCAGCCGAAACGTCCCACGCCGATGGCTACGGCAAGAATCGTTGCCACGATAGGTTGCACGTAGTTATACATTCCGACAATGGTAGGCGTCAGCACCTGCTGACCATAGGTGAAGCAAACGTACGATAGGAACGTGCCGCAAAAGACAATGAAGAGTATCTCGGCCCACGCTACAAGGGGCAGTGAGGCGTAGTAGATAGCCGACACGTACGGCCAAGTGAGAATCGTTACAACGATAGCCGAGAAGAGGAACATCCACTTCATCAGCGTAAAGACGCTATAACGATGAATCATTCCGCTGAAAATCACCATATAAAGGCCGATGCAGGTCTGCGCCGTGAGGCACATCAAGTCGCCCTTCAGGCCTCCGCCACCGATACCCTTTCCGCTACCGAGCACCAGCAACAACGCTCCCGCCAAGCCGATGACGAGTCCCACAACCTTTGGCAGGGTGATACGCTCCTTAATAATCAGTGCCGAGAAAATCATCGCTATAATGGGCAACATAGTTGCTACGATAGTGGCATTGACGGGCGAGGTGTAGGAGATTCCGACGGTGAAAAGCACCTGATTAAAGACGATGCTCAGCATGCTGGCCACGAAGAATTTTCCAATAACGGGCCACGTGACAGGCTCCTTCTCCGGTTTCACGAAGAACGACGCCACCCAGAAGGCCACAGCAGCGCCCACCGAGCGGAAGTCCGCAACGGCCACAGCCGACACGCCGTGTTCGGCCAAGTCCTTGACCATAGGGGCATTACCGCCAAAGAATGCCGCCGCCACGAAGAGCAACACGTGTCCCCAGAGAGGGTTTGAAAAATTTATCTTTTTTGCTGTCATCTTATCTGCTCAAAAACGGCACAAAGATACGAAAGAAAAGCCATACTCACCCCTGCTACACCAACAAAAAAACCGCCACCCCGTATGGGATAGCGGTTTTCATTATTTCAAACTTCGGGGAAGACCCCTTAGTTATCAAAGCATATTTATCTGACTTGCGCCAAACTTACTCTGCCTGTGCAAGACCCTCGACGTCAGCCTTCAAACCTACGATAAGGTTGTCGTAGTCGCGAAGACCTGTACCACCAGGAATCAGGTGACCGCAGATGACATTCTCCTTCAAGTTTGCCAACGGGTCGATCTTACCCTGGATAGCTGCCTCGTTCAAGACCTTAGTAGTCTCCTGGAACGATGCTGCCGAGATAAAGCTTGAGGTCTGCAATGCAGCACGTGTAATACCCTGAAGCACCTGGTTAGAGGTAGCGGGAACGATGTCACGTACCTTAACAAGCTTCATATCACGACGCTTGAGTGATGAGTTCTCGTCGCGCAACTTACGCAATGAGATGATCTGGCCGGGCTGAACATTCTGCGAATCGCCAGCATCCTCAACAACTACCTTGTCGTAGAGCTCGTCGTTCACATCCATGAACTCCCACTTGTCAACAACCTGATCCTCGAAGAAGCGTGAATCACCCGGATCCTCAATCTTCACCTTGCTCATCATCTGACGAACGATAACCTCGAAGTGCTTGTCGTTAATCTTTACACCCTGCATACGGTACACCTCCTGAACCTCGTTCACGATATACTCCTGAACCTTGGTAGGACCGAGGATACGCAAGATATCGCTCGGAGTGATAGCACCGTCTGACAGAGGCATACCAGCCTTAACGTAGTCGTTCTCCTGAACAACGATCTGGCGTGACAGAGGCACGAGGTAACGCATCACATCGCCCTGCTTTGAGGTGATGATAATCTCACGATTACCACGCTTGATCTTACCGAATGTTACCTCACCGTCGATCTCCGATACGATAGCGGGGTTAGACGGGTTACGAGCCTCGAAGAGCTCGGTTACACGCGGAAGACCTCCGGTGATATCGCCACCACCCTTACCTACGGCACGAGGAATCTTGATAAGGATGTCACCAGCCTTAATCTTGGCGTTGTCCTTAACGATGATGTGTGCCGTAACGGGCAAGTTGTATGCTCGAACGTCCTCACCCTCCTTATTCACGATGTGGATAACGGGGCTCTTGGTACGGTCCTTAGACTCGATAACAACCTTCTCTGAAAGACCTGTCTGCTCATCTCGCTCCTCGCGGTAGGTAACACCCTCGATGACATTCTCAAATGCCACCTTACCGTCGGTCTCGGCGATGATAACAGCATTATAGGGATCCCACTCGCAAACCAAATCGCCCTTCTTCACCATAGTACCCTCAGGCAGATAGAGTGTAGAGGCATAAGGCAATGCGTGGGTATAGAGTACGATCTCGGTCTTAGGATCTACGATGCGGAACTCCGACTGGCGTGAGATAACGATATCCACAGTATCGCCAGCAGCATTCTTACCCTTGATGGTACGCAACTCGTCAATCTCCAGACGACCCTCATACTTCGATACTACGTTTGTCTCAACAGTAGAGCCACCCGCAACACCACCGACGTGGAACGTACGCAGTGTAAGCTGAGTACCTGGCTCACCGATAGACTGAGCAGCGATAACACCTACAACCTCACCCTTCTGTACCATACGCGCGGT
>CAYLRH010000207.1:0-3094 GCA_964385905.1 uncultured Alistipes sp. | reverse complement strand
TGTTTGCCCACGGAGCGTTGTGTATGTCTATTTCGGGCAAGTGCTACCTGAGCGAACACGAGGAGCATTGTTCGGCCAATCGTGGTGCCTGCCGCCAGATATGCCGTCGCAAGTATCTTATCACCGAGATGCAGACGGGCCGCCAGCTCGCTGTTGATGGACGTTATATCCTCTCGCCTAAGGATTTGTGTACGATAGATTTTCTTGATAAGTTTATCAAGGCGGGCGTGCGTGTGCTGAAGATTGAGGGACGTGCCCGCGGTGCCGAGTATGTGAAACGCGTTGTCGAGGGCTACGATGCCGCGCTGAAAGCTATGGAGAGTGGCGAATACACTCCCGAATTGGCAGCCGAGCTTAAAGAAAAACTCTCTACGGTATTTAATCGCGGCTTCTGGGAGGGCTACTATGCAGGTCGTGACGTTGCCGAGCATACGGCTCGTTATGGCTCGTCGGCCACACAGCGCAAGGTCTATATCGGCAAGGTGACAAACTTCTTCAAGAAGATTTCTGTTGCCGAGGTGCTGGTTGAGGCCGCTCCGGTCAATCGTGGCGAGCAGCTGCTGTGGATGGGCGAGACTACGGGCGTTCTGGAGATGGAGGCCGAGGGCTTGGTTTTGAAGGAGCAGGTCGTGGACCATATCCCGCAGGGAGTATATTTCTCTATCAAGGTGCCGCAGACACTACGCCGTGGCGACAAGCTCTATAAGATGGTTCCCTCGGAGGAGGTCGACCAGCAGTTTGATAATGTATAGCACCAATAACTCCTATAACACTTATTCTCATTCGTCAATAAAGTAAAAGCAAAAAAATATGTTCACATCAGAGATTTATTCAGCACGTCGCGCCGAGTTGCGACGCCGTATTGGTAAGGGTATCATTTTGCTCCCCGGCAACGTGGAGTCACCCTTCAATTATCCCAATAATACATACCACTTCCGTCAGGATTCTACCTTCCTCTACTACTTTGGTCATAGCGTACCCTCGCTGGTGGGCGTGATTGATACCGAGAGTGGTGTGGATACACTCTATGGCGATGATTTCACCGTTGATGATATTATCTGGATGGGTCCCCAGCCCACTATCCGCGACTTCGCCAATCAGGTGGGTGTTGCCGAGGCTAAGCCTATGGCGCAGCTTGCTGTGGATGTTCAGCGTGCCATTGCTTTGGGACGCGATGTGCATTATCTGCCCCCATACCGTGGCGAGACGAAGCTGATGTTGTCGGATTTGCTCGGCATTAAGCCTGAGATGTTGCACGCCCGCAAGTCTATCGATTTGCTCTTTGCCGTTGCCGAGATGCGCGAGAAGAAGGGTGCCGAGGAGCTGGCAGCTCTGGAGGAGGCCTTCGAGATTGGTTACCAGATGCACACTACCGCTATGCGTGCCACACGTGTAGGCCGCTCGGAGCACGAGGTAGCAGGTATGGTCGATGGTATGGCTCTGCGCTATGGCACAGGCGTGTCGTTTACCACAATCCTCTCGCAGCATGGCGAGGTACTGCACAACCACGACCACTCGGGCATTATGCAGTCGGGCCGTCTGCTGTTGTGCGACGCCGGTGGTGAGCATCTGAACGGTTATGTTTCGGACCACACACGTACTTTCCCCGTGAACGGCAAGTTCACACAGAAGCAGAAGGATGTATATAATATCGTCTTGAAGGCTCACGACGACGCTGCTGCCGCTCTGCGTCCGGGCATGATGTACTCGGAGTACTCGGATGTTGCGTTCCACACCCTTATCGAGGGCTTGAAGGATTTGGATTTGGTGCGTGGCTCGGTGGATGATGCTATCGCCGCAGGTGCTGCATATCTCTTTATGCCTCACGGCTTGGGCCACGGTATCGGCTTGGATGTCCACGACTGCGAGAATATCGGCGAGCGCTCATTCTCATTTGCCGAGTTGGAGGAGCGTGCCAAGGCTTCAGCTTGCTGTATCACACGCGCTTGGTGGCGCCTTATGCCGGGTACTGTTCTCTCGAATGAGCCGGGTATCTATTTCGTGCCCGACCTTATCGATAAGTATAAGGCTGAGGGCAAGTGCAAGGGTATCGTCAACTACGATAAACTGGAGGAGTACCGCGACTTCGGCGGCATCCGCTTGGAGGACGATTTGGTTGTTACCGAGAGCGGCTCGAAGCAGATTGGCTCAATGCAGATTCCCATCACCGTAGAGGATGTAGAGGCTATCGTAGGCCGCGAGTAGTATGGCTACAAAAACTCTCTTTCTCTTCCCCACCGAGGCTGAGGCTGCCTCGTTCCGTACTCTGCGTCCCGACGCAGAGTGCGCCATTATTGGCGTAGGTATGGCCGAGGCTGCGGCAGGTGCTGTGACGGCTATCGTTGAGCATAAACCCGCGAGGGTAGTGCTGTGCGGTATCGCTGGTGCGTGCGACGAGCGCCTCGGAGTGGGACAAGTCGTTGAGGTGCTGCATGATAGGGTGGAGGGCTTGCCCGAAGCCTATGCCGAGGAGTACGTCTGCGACCGCCTTACGGGATTGGATGGCGTGCGTACGCTTACGGTCAGTCGTTCGGGTGACGCTATGCGTAACGAGGAGATTGTGGCGGGCGATATGCCCGTTGTCGAGCAGATGGAGGGTGCAGCCGTGGCGGCTGTTGTTATTGCTCTTGATGTGGAGGATTATTGCCATATCCGCGCCATCTCCAACCGCGTGGGCGAGGAGTTCGGGCAGTGGAGAGTGGGTGAGGCCGTGGCGGCATTGGGAGCCGTTGTGGCACAACTTTTTACGGAATAACTAAACTAACCTGATATGAAGCGTATTAACCTTTTTCTCATCGTGGTGGCATTGTTGCTATCAACATTTGCGGCTCAGGCTGCCAACGATGGCGTGGCGACCATCACTCCCGTGCAACTCACGTGCGAGTATGATGCCGACCCCGTTATTGATATTCAGAATCCGCGTCTCTCGTGGATAAATACCAACTCTGCCCGTCAGCAGGGTGCGGCACAGACCGCCTATCGTATCCGCGTAGCTACTTCGCCCGATGATTTCTCGCAGACGGTGTGGGATACGGGTAAGGTGCAGTCGGCCGAGTCGGCATTTATCACCTATAAAGGAAAACCATTGCAGTCG
>CAYLRH010000206.1:0-3138 GCA_964385905.1 uncultured Alistipes sp. | reverse complement strand
AAAAAAGTCAAAATTATTTGTCTTTTTGTAAAGTTTATTTTACATTTGCATTAGAAACAATAATCTCAACTATTTTTATATAAACCATCAAAACTATTACAATTATGAGAAGACATCACCCTTTTTCTTTTCTTGACCAGATGAAGCGTAATATCAAGAGCTGGCTTCTGCCTTATCCATTCAAAATTGTGGGACAGGTTGCTATCCTATTTGTGCTGATTGCCGTGGCGGCTGAGATTTTCTTTAAGGTCGATGTGATTGCTGGCGATGTGGTTATTACCTCGCCGCTGCCATCTATGCTTCATCGAGTGAAAATTGTGGCACTATACGTTGCGATGTTTCTTATCACCTGCTCGCGTGAACACAACGAGGATGAGATGACGGCTTCGCTACGTGGCGAAACACTTAAAGAGGTTTGTTATATCGCCTTTTTTGTGTGGGTTGCGTATCGTGTAGTGATGGCATGCGTGGCGCAGAATCTACTGTACATCACTCATGATGAGCCTTTTATCACGCCATTTATTATATGGATTTTGTATTATACTCGCTTCGAGAGCCGATTGAAGAAATTGCGCCGTGAGAGTCGTAAATTTACTTTGTAACAGTAGAGTCGCAGACGATGAAAAATAAGATACGCGTAGCACGTGCCGAGGTGCGAATGACTCAGCAGCAACTTGCCGATGCGGCCGATGTGAGCCGTCAGACAATCAATGCCATTGAGAGCGGAAAGTTTGTCCCCTCGACCGTCTTGGCATTGAAAATTGCCCGCATCTTCGGCAAATCGGTAGAAGATATTTTTCAGTTAGAAGATGAAGATTAAAAAATGGCGGCCCATGTGGGTCGCCATTTTTTATTTATCACATATCAACAGCGACGAGTCGCCGTAGGAGAGGAATCTAAAATCGTTGTCCAGGGCGTAGCGGTACATGCGTCGCCAGTCGTCACCTATGTAGGCCGATACCAGCAACAGTAGGGTAGATTTTGGCTGGTGGAAGTTTGTTATGATACGGCTCACGATGCGGAAACGGAAGCCTAAGGGGGTAATCATAATCTGCGTGGCAGCCTTCAGGCGCTCCAAACCGTTTTCGCGCATATAGCCAATCAAATCCTCCAATACCATACGCCCCGTATAATCTGCGGGAATATCGTAGCTCTCCCATTGGCCGATGACGCGCTCAGCATCGGGAGTGGCGTTCTGGTGGATGCGCCATCCCAGCACGGGTAGCGACTCCAATGTTCTTACCGATGTTGTGCCGACAACTGTAATGTCGCCATGGTGAGCGAGCAGGTTCTCCAATGTCGAGAGTCTTATCTCGAAATGCTCGGTATGCATAGGGTGCTCGGCGGCGTTATCGCTCTTGACGGGCAGGAATGTGCCGGCACCAACGTGGAGCGTAACCTCGTCGAAACTGAATCCGCCCTCCTTCATCTGCGTAATCATCTCGTCAGTGAAGTGCAGGCCTGCAGTAGGAGCAGCTACCGAGCCCTCAAATTTGGAATATACGGTCTGGTAACGGGTGAGGTCTATCTCCTCGCTCTCGCGGTTGAGGTATGGCGGGATGGGAATACGTCCCAGATACTCAAGCAGCTGGCCGAAGGTTAAATCAACATCCCACTCGAAGCGCACGATATGCTCACGCTCGCCTCGTTCGGTAATCTCGGCACGAAGCTGGCAGGGCTTACCCTCGTAGTCGAAATCAATCTGGATAAATCCCTCTTTCCACTTCTTCAGGTTGCCGACAATACAGCTCCACTCGCACTCTCCCTTTACCGTGAAGGCGTGTTCATAATCGGCTGGAGTGTGTGGCTCAAGGCAGAATACCTCGATGCGGGCACCCGACGCCTTGTGCATGATTATACGGGCGCGAATGACCTTGGTATTGTTAAATACCAACAGCGAGCCAGCAGGAAGCTGCTCCGCGAGTGAGCGGAAGTGGCTCTGCGTAATCTCTCCATTGCGGTAGATGAGCAGTTTTGAGTCGTTGCGACGCTCCAGCGGGAACTTTGCAATGCGCTCATCGGGCAGGGGATAATCGAAATCGTTTATATCTATATGACGCTCCATGACCTTGTGTTAAATTGTGCGACAAAGTTACAAAATAACAGCGGTTTCAAAAAAAGTATGGAATAAAAATGCCTATATCCGATTTTTTTATTAAATTTGACTCAAGAACTAAGTTTAACTAATTTAAATCAAGAAGAAATGGCATACAAAATTATCGACATTGAGGGTATAGGCGAGGCTTATGCTGCTAAATTGGAGGCTGCAGGTGTTAAGACTCCTGAGGATTTGTTGGCTGCATGTGCATCGGCTAAGGGTCGCAAGGAGATGGCAGAGAAGACCGAGATTAGCGAGAAGTTGATTCTTCGTTGGACCAACCACGCAGATTTGTTCCGTATCAAGGGCGTAGGTCCTCAGTTCGCAGAGTTGCTGGAGGCTGCTGGCGTTGACACCGTTAAGGAGTTCCGTCACCGCGTGGCTGCTAACCTTCAGGCTAAGATGGAGGAGGTTAATGCAGAGAAGAATCTTGTAAACCGCGTTCCCAGCGAGTCTGAGTTGCAGAAGATGATTGATCAGGCTAAGGAGATGGAGGTTACAATGACCTACTAACAAAATCCAGAATTTTATGGAATAATAGGGTGCCGACTTTTAGTTGGGCACCCTTTCTTGTTTTTGGGGCTTATAAATTGCCGCAGAGAGTGAATATGTTGCTAAAATGAAGAATATTTACATGTAAGTTGGTATCTTATGTGTAAAAATTTTCAATAAAATCAATTATTTTGTATATTTGCAACGCTGTGTGGACCTATCACAACAGCAGAATGATGAAATATAAAAGATTCACTAATTCATAATAAAAACAAAACTATGATTTCTTACAAAGATCTTGGTCTTGTGAACACTCGTGAGATGTTCAAGAAGGCTATCGAGGGTGGTTACGCTATCCCCGCATTCAACTTCAACAACATGGAGCAGATGCAGGCTATCATCTCAGCTTGCGTTGAGTGCTCTTCACCCGTTATCCTCCAGGTATCTTCTGGTGCTCGTAACTACGCTAACCAGACTCTGTTGCGTTATATGGCTCAGGGTGCTGTTGAGTTTGCTAAGGAGATGGGTAAGAATATTCCTATCGTTCT
>CAYLRH010000205.1:408-3141 GCA_964385905.1 uncultured Alistipes sp. | reverse complement strand
TCTCGTTGCTGGTGCAGGGCACTACGGTCAGCTCTATGGCCAACTGGTTGGGCCTTGCCTACGAGGAGAAGGAGCCGCTCTTTAAGGTTGGTATCCCCGACTCGATTAAGAGTAACTTCTCGGAGATTGAGGTTACGGACTCGATGCTCAGCGGAGGTAACACGTTGCGTGATATAGATATTCCCGACAAGACGCTTGTTGTGATGATTTCGCGTAACGGGAACTACTTCGTGCCACGCGGAAGTACCGAGCTGGAGGTTAGCGACCGTCTGCTTGTGGTGTCCGACCGTAACGAGGAGGAACTTCAGCAGATGTACGATACGCTTGGTATCAAGGAGGTTATGCAGTTGAGGTAAAAAGATAGGCGTTGCGGGTTTCCGTGACGCCTATTTTTTTGTTATATGAGTTATATGAGTTATAAGTGTTATAGCACTTATAACACTTATAACACTTATCATAGTAGTTACAGTTACAATAGTTACAGAGTTACAAGGGGTGTAACTGCTGTAACTTGTAACGCGTGTAACAAGATGAAAGATAAAAGATGAAGAATCTCTTTGCTCTTTTAACTTTGCTCTTTCCTCTTTGCTCTAAAAAAATAGGTGCTACGGAAACCCGCAACACCTATAATCATCTCAGTCGCCTGAGTTACTCTATCTACGCCTCAGCTTACTTAATCTCCCACGTTTCGCCTGAGCGGAGTAGGTCGTCCACGCACTGAATCTTCGATGAAGCCTTCACCTCGGCCACCTGCTGCTCGACTCTCTGGTCGTATATGTTTTCGTCCTTCACGTCGCGTATTACACCCACAGCTACGGGGTACTCAGGCCACTTCATTGCGGCCAACATCGAGTGCAGCGTAGTATCCTCCGAGTGCGCATCGTGTGTCAGCACATCATCCATCGTGTAGCCATCCTCGCCTACGGTAACAACCTTCAGACGCATATCCTCGAATACGAGGCCCTTGTTCATAGCCTTGCCGAAGAGCATCTTCTCGCCGTGACGCAGTGTGATGGTGTTCTCGGTACGTGTAGCCTTGTCGGCGGCAAATGCGGCGTGTGTCTTGTCGTTGAAGATAACGCAGTTCACCAGCGCCTCCACAACAGCCATACCCTTATGCTTTGCTGCTGCCACCAAGCAATCCTTCGTGAGCATAACCTCAGCGTCGATAGTGCGGGCAAAGAATGTACCCTTAGCACCGATGACCAACTCGCCTGGGTTGAAGGGCTTTTCGATGGTGCCATAGGGCGAGGTCTTGGTAATCTTACCCAGCTTTGTTGTGGGCGAGTACTGTCCCTTCGTCAGACCGTAAATCTCGTTGTTGAAGAGAATCATATTGAGGTCGATGTTACGACGAATGGCGTGGATGAAGTGGTTACCACCAATAGCCAGCGAGTCGCCATCGCCCGAACATACCCATACCGAGAGGTCGGGGTTTGCCACCTTGATACCCGTAGCCACGGCGTTTGCACGGCCGTGAATGGTGTGGAAACCGAAGGTCTTCATGTAGTAGATGAATCGTGACGAGCAACCGATACCCGAAACGAATGTGAATTTATTGTGTGGAATATCCAACGCATCAGCCACCTCAGGCATGGCGCGCTGTACCGCATTCAGGATAGCGTGGTCACCACAACCTGGGCACCACTTGACCATCTGGTCGCTCTTGAAATCTGCTGGAGTATATTTATATTCTGCCATAGCCAAAGTAGTTTATAAGAGTGAATTGAATTTCTCCTTCAGCTCAACCACCGTGAAGGGTTGACCCTCGGTCTTGTTGTACTGTAAGAATGTGTAGTTCTGGAACGACTGACGCAGGTAGGCTGCAAACTGACCCTCGTTGAGCTCGCAAACGATGATGTGCTTGTGGCCCTTGAGAAGCTCCTCCACGCCATAGGGCAGGGGATTAAGATAGTTGAAGTGTAGATGAGCAATGCTCTTGCCCTCCTCCTGCATATCGCGCACGGCAGCCTGCAAGTGACCCTTCGTGCCACCCCAGCCGATAACCAACACATCAGCGTCGGCAGCACCCATAACCTCAGGTGTAGGAAGCTCGTCGGCAACCTTTGCAACCTTTGCGGCACGTGTGCGTGTCATCTCCTGATGGTTTGCTGGCTCGTATGAGATTGTACCACGCAGGTGGTCCTTCTCCAAACCGCCTATGCGGTGCTGTAATCCAGCCTTGCCGGGGAATGCCCAGCCGCGAGCCAGATTCTCACCGCGTGCATAGGGCTTGAACTCCTCGCCCTCGGCAACCGAGTCAACGATAGGGGGACAGATTGTGGGGTAGTCGGCCATCGAGGGGATACACCACGGCTCCGAGCCGTTGGCGATAAAGCCGTCGGTCAAAAGAATTACGGAAGTCATATGCTCCATAGCAATCTTCGAGGCCATGAATGCGTAGTGGAAGCAGTCGCTGGGCGAAGATGCTGCCACTACAACCATTGGGCACTCGCCATTGCGGCCATAGAGAGCCTGCATCAGGTCGCTCTGCTCGGTCTTTGTCGGAAGTCCTGTCGAGGGACCACCACGCTGCACGTCAACAACAACCAACGGCAACTCGGCCATCACAGCCAAGCCCATAGCCTCGCTCTTGAGCGAAAGACCAGGACCAGATGTTGTCGTTACGGCGAAGTTACCCGCGTATGCAGCACCGATAGAGGTACAGATACCTGCAATCTCATCCTCGGCCTGTACGGTCTTAACACCGAGATTCTTATGCTTTGCCAGCTC
>CAYLRH010000205.1:0-398 GCA_964385905.1 uncultured Alistipes sp. | reverse complement strand
CAGCTCCTCCAGAATCACAGTTGCGGGAGTGATGGGGTACGAGCCGCAGAACAGAGGCAGACCCGACTTCTCACTCGCTGCGATGAATCCCCATGCCGTAGCTACGTTACCGTTGATTGAGCGGTATGTGCCTTTCTGCTTGGGTGACTCGGCAATGCGGTATGTGTTGGCAAACTGGTGTGTGTTGGCTGCGTAGTTGTAGCCTGCGTCGATGGCGCGCTTGTTGGCCTCGGCCACAGCAGGGTTCTTCTTCGCAAACTTCGAGTCGATGTAACGCTTGGCGTAATCCTCGCTCTGGTTGTAGATGTAGAAGCAGATACCCAACGCAAACATATTCTTGCACTTAACAACCGACTTGTTGTCAAGGCCCATATCAACCAGTGCCGCACGTGTCATAG
>CAYLRH010000204.1:0-3154 GCA_964385905.1 uncultured Alistipes sp. | reverse complement strand
GGGTTGTCGGGATTCGACAAAAACGAAGAAAACGGACGATATAATTTGCCGAAAATTGTTGGATTTATGAAAAAAGATTAACTTTACATAAGAAACGTCGGATAGAGGAATATCCGCAAAAAAACAGACACGAGATGATAAGCAGAAAGAGTTTTATAGTGTGCGCCGTTGCCATCTTTATGGTGGTGGCAATCTCACTGGTGGGTAACATCATAACCATCGGCGACAAGGCCGCGGAGATTCATCCGTGGGTCGGATGGGGTTTTTATATTGTTTTGGGGCTCTTTGTCTTGCGCTTCATTGTGTGGCCGACGCTGAAATTCATCTTCACGCCTGAGCTGAAGGGTGACAAGCGCGACCGCATCGACGAGATGGAGGAGGGCGAACTGAACAGCTACATCAAACGCCTATCCTTCACACAACAGGAGCGTGACCTCTTCGCCACGGCCGAGACTCCGCTTGAGGGGGCAAAGATGGTCATCCGAAAGCGTGACGAGGAGGCTACAAAACTGATTCGCAAGGCTGCGCTCAACGTCTTTATCGTGACGGGCATAAGCCAGAACGGGTCGTTTGACATCATCACTGCGTTCGGCATGAATATCCAGATGATAAACCGACTGGTGAATCTGCGCCATCGCCGCCCATCGTTCACGCAGCTACTTGAGCTGTATGTCGTTATACTTTCGTCAACGCTCATCATCAGCCTGACGGAGAATATTCTCGACGAGATTGACGCGAGCGAGTTGTTCGGCTCGGTGGCGGGCGGCATAGCAAAGACGCTGATAGCCTCGTCGGTGAATGGAGCGATGAACGCCTACATGACCTTGCGCATCGGCAAGATGACGATGAAGTACCTGGAGTTGGGCAGCAAGAACTTCAAGCAGAATCGCAGCAAGCTCCGTCGTGAGGCACGCCGCAGCGCCATCAAGGAGGTGCCCGCCATCGCAAAGAGCGGTTTGGAGAGCATAAAGGAGTCGGTGAAGAGTACCACGATGGATAAACTCAGCCTGCTGAATCCGCTGAAGAAATCGACAAACTAACATCATAAACCCGCCCGAATAGGCGGGTTTTATTTTGGCGTTGAGCGGCATTGTCGGCGGGCTAAAAATATCAAAATCAGCATGGAATTTTGATTTTACGATTCGACGTGTTATCTTTACGCTCGAAAAGAATATAATATATATAAATATAGTACTATGAAAAAATTTCTTTTAACACTTGCGGCTGCAGCTCTTTCGTTTACAGCTATGGCCGATGAGGGTATGTGGCTTCTGCCCTACCTTCAGAAGATGAACATCAAGGATATGAAGGCAAAGGGTTTGAAGCTCTCGGCTGAGGATATCTACTCAATCAACAAATCGTCGTTGAAGGACGCTATCGTGATTTTCGGTGGCGGCTGTACGGGCGAGATTGTATCGGACAAGGGCCTTATCTTCACCAACCACCACTGCGGTTACGGCTCTATTCAGGCACTGTCGTCTGTTGAGCACGACTACCTGAAGTACGGTTTCTGGGCATCGTCACACGGCGAGGAGCTGCCCTGCCCCGGCTTGTCAGTACGCTTCGTTCGCTCGATAGAGGATGTTACGGCTCAGATTTTAGGCAACGTACCCTCAATCGCAGGTGAGAATGAGCGTCAGGAGATTATCGACCAGAACACCGAGGCTCTGATTAAGGAGATGAGCAAGGACTTCCCCGCAAGCAAGCGCGCACAGGTGGTTGAGTTCTTCGGTGGCAATCAGTACTTTGCATTTGTTTATGAGATTTTCAACGATATTCGTCTGGTAGGTACTCCTCCCTCGTCTATCGGTAAGTTTGGTGGCGACACCGACAACTGGATGTGGCCCCGCCATACGGGCGATTTCTCTATCTTCCGCGTATATGCCGACAAGGATAACAAGCCCGCAGCATACTCGAAGGATAACGTACCCTACAAGGCTCCCCGCCACTTGGAGATTTCGCTCGACGGCGTGAAGGAGGGTGACTTCTCGATGATTATGGGTTTCCCCGGCTCGACAACACGTTATATGACATCGTACGAGATTGACCAGATGCTGGAGGTTGATAACCCGCAGCGTATCTACATCCGTGGCGAGCGTCAGGAGATTTTGTGGGAGGCTATGGAGGCAAGCGACGAGATTCGCATCAAGTACGCATCGAAGTACGCAGGCTCATCAAACTACTGGAAGAACTCAATCGGTATGTCTCGCGGTATCCAGAAGTTGGGCGTAAAGGCTCAGAAGGAGGCCGAGGAGGCTGCATTCCAGAAGTGGGCTAACGAGAACACTCTGCCCGAGGAGGGCTTCATCGACGCACTGCCCAACATGAAGCGCGTGGTGGCTGAGATTACCCCTGTGGAGGGTACTATGCAGTATTTGCAGGAGGCATTCCTGCGTGGTGTGGAGCTTATCACTCCCGCACGTGCGCGTCAGCTCTCGGCTGGCTTCTACAAGGATTACGATGCTGCGTTGGACCGCAAGGTTGCAAAGCGTATGCTCACCATCGCACGCGAGAATATGAAGCCCGAGGCTCTGCCCTCATTCTATGCAGAGGTCGTTGACAAGAAGTTTGGCGGCGACATCGAGAAGTATGTTGACTACGTATATGACAACTCGGTATTCACATCTCTGGAGAAGGCTCAGGCTGCAACCGACGAGCAGAAGAAGGCTGACCCCGCAGTTGAGTTGGCAAACTCTGTGATGGAGTCTTACCGTGCCGTATATCCCAAGTATGTTGAGTTGGCACCCCAGTTCAACCAGGCACACCGCCTCTACGTTGCTGGTTTGATGCGCATGCAGCCCAACAAGGCGTGGTACTCTGACGCAAACTTCACAATCCGTTTGACTTACGGTAACGTATTGCCCTACAACCCCGCAGATGCTATCACATACAACTACTTCACTACTTTGGAGGGTGTTATCGCCAAGGAGGATACATCTAATCCGTTGGAGTTCACCGTAGAGGAGAAACTCAAGGAGTTGTACCGCAACAAGGACTACGGTCAGTATGCTGCCGAGGATGGTCGCCTGCACGTAGGCTTCCTCTGCAACCTCGACATCACAGGCGGTAACTCAGGTTCGCCCGTATTGGATGCAAACGGCCGCTTGGTTGGTTTGGCATTCGACGGCAACTGGGAGGCTATGTCGGGTGACGT
>CAYLRH010000203.1:0-3190 GCA_964385905.1 uncultured Alistipes sp. | reverse complement strand
CCATAGCCGCTGAGACAATGGGTATGTTCAACTTGATATTACGCGAAAAACGGGTCTCGGTAGAGACTGTACGCGGCAACACTTCTGAGTAGGCGGGTACGAGCAACACATCATCGAAAGTGAGGCCCATCGACTGTACCCTTTCATCTATGAACGACATACTGTACTTGGGTTTTTGTTGCGCACAAAGTTACGCAATAGAATTCAAAAATCAAAATGCAAAAAGCAAAAATATTGCATCAATTATCACTCTTCACCCTACAATCCTTTCAGCCAATCCATCAGCAGCGTCTGCCACAGCTCATAGAAGGCCACATCCTCGTGCATGCAGAAACCGTGGTAGCCACCGGGGAAGATGTGCAGTGACGCCCGTACGCCGTGCTTCCGCAGGGCGTTGTAGTAGCGTGTAGAGCTTACCGTGGGCACCAACGTATCGGTGTCCGAGGTGAGAATCAGCGTCGGAGGTGTATTTTTCGTAACGCGTGTTTCCAATGAGTAGTACGCACGCTCGCGTTCGGTGGCATCCTTGCCCAGCAGATGGTCGAACGAGCCCTTGTGGCAGTAGCCCTCCTCGGATGTGATTACGGGGTAGAACATAATGGCAAATGCGGGGCGCTCGCCGATGGGTGCGAAGTTAGATGTATAACCCGTCAGGTGACCTCCCGCCGAGCCTCCCATCATACCCACCTTTGCGGCATCGTAGCCCAACTCTGGTGCGAGCTTGCGCATCGTGCGCAGCGCCTCGATGGTATCCTCCAACGGAACGATGGCATTGCCATTGGGCAGGCGATACTTCAGAACGCCCGCCGTGATGCCCTGCGATGCGAGCCACTTGGCCACCTTGTAACCCTCCCACTCAATACATACGCACGAATATCCTCCGCCCGGGCATACCAATATGGCCTGTCCCGTAGCCTTCGCCTTGTCGGCCTCGAAGATGTAGAGAACGGTCTCGGTGGTGTTGCTGATAACCTCGTTCTTGATGACCTCGGCCTTGGTGATGTTGTTCGAGTGGGGTGCCGTAGCGTTGTCCCAAATCTTGATTGTGCGGTCCTGACCATACTCCTGCGCCATAAGGGGTAGCGCGGAGAGCATAAGTAAAAGAGTTAGAAGGCGTTTCATAATTGGTATAGGTGTTATAAGTGTTATAGGAGTTATAGGCATTTATAGCACCTATAACTCCTATTTTTTTACTTCTTGAATGTAAAATTCGAGGCATTCAGCAGCCAGCTGCCTATGCCATTTCCCACGATAGCTATGGCCGTGATGCGCAGCGCCTCCCAGCCCCACTCGCCCGCCAGCGAGATGTAGAACATATTGGCTATGGAGTGTTCAAATCCCGAAAGAATGAATATCACGATGGGCATAATTACAAACAGCCACGACTTCGACTTGCGGTAGTTGTCAACGGCCAGATACATCATCGCACCGCAACCTATCGACAGAAGCAACACGCTCAGCGACGAATCCTGCAACTTGGGCGCAACAACGGCGGCAATATCCACTGTGTGGCGTGTCAACGAAAATCCCTTTGCCACGGCCCACGTGCCCACGAAGTTACCCGCAATGGTTGTGAGAATGCTCCACAGGCCATACTGACGGAAGTATCCGATACGCCCCGTATAGAGTGCAAAGCCTTGACACACAATGGTAAGCAGACCAAACGAGAAGAGCAAAGCTCCCACCATCTTGTTGGCGCACATCAGATATATCACTCCGCCGAAGCCAATCATTATGCCCGCCAGCACAGCGAGCGAAAAGGTATTTACAAGTTCTTTTTTCATCTGTTATGGGTTTCTGTTGTCGCCATCTTGGGCGATTGGTAAGCAAAGATATGAATAATAATGTAAAAAATGTCTATTTTGCGTATGCGTATTTAATATTTTGTGTATATTTGTCTATCGGTGGAAAAATATCAAAAAATTATACATAAAAACAACTACTCTTATGAAGAAATTCTTTTACACTTTATTGGCTGCCGCTGCCATGACTGCCTGCGGTGGCAACTATGTGCCCGTCGAGACCTTCGCTGAGGCTGATGACCCCGTGGCTCTTACCGCCGAGCAGAGCGCTGCATGGGATGGCGTAAGCACCAAGCTCAACGCTGCGTGGGGTTGCCCCGACTCGCAGTATGCTCGTAGCATCGTTCCTGAGAAGGTGTGCCAGAAGCCGTTCCACCTCACCGTATGGAAGGGCGAGCGTGCATCGGCTCAGATTGTATTGTGGAGCGGCGCTGCTATCGACGGCGTTGAGTGCAACGTAGGCGAGTTCAAGGGTGAGGCTGGTACAATGCCCGCATCTATCGCCGAGGCCCGTTTCGTGCGCTACACTTTGGCCGATGAGCAGAACTACAAGTTCAAGAAGGGCGGTCCTGAGGTTATCGCTCCCGATATGCTCGATACCCTCTCTCGCTTCGATATGGCGGCTCGCCAGACTCGCCCCGTATGGGTTAGCCTTGAGATTCCCTCTGACGCAGCAGCAGGCGTTTACACCTCGGAGGTTACCATCAGCCACAACGGCTTCGGCAAGGTTAAGCTCCCGTTGGAGGTTGAGGTGTTGAACCAGACCTTGAAGCCTGCAAGCGAGTGGTCATTCCACCTCGACTTGTGGCAGCACCCCACATCTGTGGCACGCGCACAGGGCTTGGAGTTGTGGAGCGACGCTCACTTCGAGGCTATGAAGCCCGTTATGCAGCGCTTGGCTAACGCCGGTCAGAAGGTTATCACCGCAACCTTGAACAAAGACCCCTGGAACCACCAGTGCTACGACGCTTACGAGCCTATGATTAAGTGGACAAAGCATAAGGATGGCTCATGGAGCTACGACTACGCTGTATTCGACCGCTGGGTGCAGTTCATGCTCGACCTCGGCATCGGCAAGTATGTAAACTGCTACTCTATGGTTCCCTGGAACTGCGAGTTGGAGTATATGGACGAGAAGGAGGGTAAGGTTGTAACCATCAAGGCTGAGCCCGGTACACCCATCTTCCCCGTAATCTGGAAGCCTTTCCTTATCGACTTCAAGAAGCACCTTCAGGAGAAGGGTTGGTTGGAGATTACCAACATCGCTATGGACGAGCGCTCACCTGAGGCTATGCAGGCCGCAGCTAAGGTGTTGATGGACTACGCTCCCGAGATGGGCTTTGGGTTGGCCGACAACCACCGCTCATACGAGAAGTTTACCATGATGC
>CAYLRH010000202.1:0-3241 GCA_964385905.1 uncultured Alistipes sp. | reverse complement strand
AGACTGCAAACTCAGATGTAGTGGTTGTAACATCGGGTATTCCCCGTAAACCGGGTATGACTCGCGAGGAGTTGATTGGCACTAACGCCAACATCGTAAAGAGCGTAGTTTCACAGGCATTGGCTCACTCGCCCCGCGCTATCTTCGTTATCGTGTCTAACCCTATGGATACTATGGCTTACCTGACCTTGAAGTCTACAGGTCTTCCCAAGAACCGCGTTATCGGTATGGGTGGTGCTCTGGACTCTTCACGCTTCCGTTGCTACTTGGCAAAGGCTGCTAACGCCAATATCCACGATGTAGAGGGTATGGTTATCGGTGGTCACGGCGATACAACTATGATTCCTTTGACATCAAAGGCTACAATCAAGGGTGTGCCTGTATCACAGTTCCTCTCACAGGAGGAGTTGGCAAAGGTTGCTGCTGACACTATGGTTGGTGGTGCAACACTCACAGGCTTGCTCGGCACATCAGCTTGGTATGCTCCAGGTGCTGCTGCAGCATCAGTTGTTGAGGCTATCTTGGGCGACCAGAAGCGCATCATCCCTTGCGGTTACTACCTTGAGGGCGAGTATGGTCAGGAGGATATTATGATTGGTGTACCTGTTGTTATCGGTCGAGAGGGTATCGAGAAGATTATCGAGATCGAGCTTACAGACGAGGAGAAGGCTGCATTCGAGGCATCGGCTGCTGCTGTTCGCAAGGTAAACCAGATTCTCTACGATACAAAGGCTATCTAATCGAGGGGTTTTACCTCAAAACTAAACCAGACTCGCAAGGTCTGGTTTTTTTGTATTATTTTCTTAACTGTTTGCATTATAACTCGATAATTATTAACTTTATATCGAAATTACGCTCAAGCCTACAACCTCTATGAGACTCTTTCTTGCCGTCATATTCACCTTTCTCATTTCGTCGGGTTATGCCCAGCGGAAAGAGTATAAATTTGGATATTGGAAGGATATTCCCAAAGAGAATGCCAAAATGATAACTCCATCAACAATTAAAGAAACGTTAAGAGAAACAGCATGGTATTGTTACGATAGAGATGAGTATTGTGTAAAAAATGGTGTCTTGACGGGGGCAAAATTCATATTTCATTCAGGGATTGAGGATGAAAGATTGGGAGGAACATTTATAAAACCAGTTACAATTGGGGAGGAAGATGAAATCAAATATCGTTATCCATATGGGGATGTTTTATATATCGGAGACAATGATATAACGCGATATAAATATAATTATTATATTTCAAAATCGTTTAAAGAGAAGTCTGTAACCCCATATAGTGATAACGTAATACTCTATTTTGATCCCAAAGAGCGAAGATTGTATTTATGCACTTCTGGATATAGAACAGATGGTAAATTATTTTATGTGGACATATTCTACCCTTGCGGCATCGAGCGAATAGAATGGGCTGAAATTCATTATTGTATTATGACAACCCATTTCACAATTCTCGATAGAGTGCAATATCCTCCTGTAAAAATAACCGATATAATCTGCCCTGCACCGCAAAACCCCGACAAACGTGCCGAGTTGCCTTTTCCTAATGTGAAGCCAAAACGGCATAGACGCACTATGTGGTAGAGTATTACCTGTCAAAGAGTTTCACTATTCTCTCAAGCCACTCCTTGTCCACCTCATCGAAGGCAGCAAGATGCTCGCTGTCGATATCCAGCACCGCCACGACCTCGCCGCCACGCCATACGGGAACAACTATCTCGCTGCGCGACAGGCTGCTACACGCGATATGTCCAGGGAACCGCTCAACATCCTCAACAACCTGCGTCACACGCTCCCGCCACGCCGTGCCGCACACGCCACGACCATACTTTATGCGGCTGCACGCCAAATCACCCTGGAAGGGTGACAGCACCAGCTCCTCACCCACCACACGATAGAAGCCTGTCCACCAGAAACCGAACGTGCGGTGTATCATCGCCGCCACATTTGCCATACAGGCAATCTCGTCACTCTCACCCTCCATCAAAGAGGCTATCTGCTTATAGAGCAACGCATATTTCTCCCGCTTATCTCCACAAGTGACAATCAACTCCTCCGCCATAATCTTACGAAAATTTATTTTGGAAATATCTCCACGTCATGCCACGATGGACGTTAGTCCAGCGGTTGGCATCTTCCACTCATTTCAACGTATTGCAGCTCATTCCCCCGAGGATCCCCATCGCCTCGCTACGTAAGTCGGGGGATGACGTTTCAAAAAACAACACTAAACTATATAATGCCGATTTATTTTGTGATGGTCACGCCCTCGCGCGCTGACTTAATCTTCTCGATGGTGCGTGTGATATAGTTCTCTATGTCCGCCTTCAGTTTTTGATACAACGGACACGAGGTGTAGTTCTCGTTATCGAGCAACACATCACGCGTTGAGCGAAGTGTATTGATATAATTACTAAGTTCATTCTTCAGCGGCAGACCCGTCTTGCTCGAAGAGTTAATCTTCGCTATCGACATCTGGCGCAGACGGTCGCAGACGGTGTTCAGCACAATCATCACCACATTATCCATCAGCGTGTGTCCGTGCATATAAAGGTATGTGTTCTCTGGCTCCACACCCTTCTTGCCCAGATACTCGGCAAACGATGGCATCTCGGCAGCCATACGGGGGTTCTGCTCCTCCAGGCGCTGCAGTTTCTTATTCACCTGACGCTGTAGCCACGCAATGGTGTCGGCTCCATTGTTCTCAATCTCGACATAGCCCAGACGCACCGCATTTTTGAAATCGACCAGCGGAAAGACCGCCTCAGAAGAGAGTTGCGCCGAGTAGGCATACCACAAAAAGAGAGGATATATCGTGCGCGAGTACGCCGCCATAAACTCCACGAAATCAAATATGTGGCTATCGTTCTTGGTCGCCTTCACGCATACATTGTGCAGCGAGGGAGCATAGCAGAGGTAGTTCTCCGTAGCGTAGGTGTAGGTGTGGAACATAAACTCCGCCTCGCAAATCTCCTTCGCCTGGGGCGTACGGTCGCCAAAGAGGTAGTCGAAGTCGGAATCGACGCACAGGAGCATATATTCATTCGAGCGCGGAATCATCGACATCAGCACCTTCTTGCCCTTGGGCAGATCCTCGCGGTTGGGCACCGAAATATCAAAGCGCAGATAAGGGTTGTCGAAATGGTCAAAAATAGAGCGCCAGAAGGCAACATCCTCGTAGCCCTCGACAAAGACCTTCACCCTCTCACGACCGTCGTCCACCTCACGAGGC
>CAYLRH010000201.1:0-3262 GCA_964385905.1 uncultured Alistipes sp. | reverse complement strand
CAAGCTTTACGGTTGACCACAACACATTGCATTTCATCAAGGAGTTTGGACTCATACTCTTCGTATTCTCAATCGGTTTACAGGTAGGACCGGGATTCTTCTCTTCGTTTAAGGAGGGCGGTTTGAAGATGGTGGGATGCGCTGCGGCAGTCGTTGCTCTTGGTGCTATCGCAACATACGTTATTCATATCGTTACAGGTACTCCGATGACCACTATGGTAGGCGTTATGTCGGGCGCTGTAACAAATACGCCCGGACTCGGTGCCGCACAGCAGGCTTATGCCGATGCTACGGGCTTCAACGACGAGACAATCGCTTTGGGTTATGCCGTAGCTTATCCGTTGGGTGTTGTGGGAGTTATCCTCTCGCTTATCGCCATACGCTTTATTACCCGAGTTAATTTTACCGAGGAGAACAAGGCTCTTGAGGCAATACGTGCCGAGCAGACCAACGTGATTCGCATCTCGGTGGAGTTTACAAACGGGGCACTTGAGGGACATAGCATAGCCCATTTACGCGAGTTAATCAACCGCTCGTTTGTCATTTCGCGCATAATGCACAGCGACGGAAACATCACCATCGCCGATGGAACAAGCACACTCAAATTGGGCGAGAAGTTGCGCGTAATATGCTCACCAGACGATAAAGAGGCCGTTATTGCATTCCTCGGCCAGCAGATTGAGATGAGCAAGGAGGAGTGGGGTGCCACACCCGAATCGCAGACACAGCTCGTATCGCGACGCATCGTCATCACCAAGCCCGAAATCAACGGAAAGAAGTTCTCAGATTTGCGTCTTAGAACAAAATATGGCATCAACATTACTCGCGTAAACCGTGCAGGAATCGACCTTATACCTTATCAGGGTATGGAGTTGCAGATGGGTGACAGGGTGATGGTTGTCGGCAACGAGACCGCTATTGAGCAGGTTGCAAACGTGCTGGGTAACTCAATGAAGAAATTGCGCGAGCCACAGCTGTTGACCATATTCTTGGGTATTGCATTGGGTGTTCTGTTTGGTTCTATTCCACTTATGAATATTCCCCAGCCCGTCAAATTGGGTTTGGCCGGAGGCCCGCTTATCGTGGCAATTCTCATAGGCCGTTTCGGACCTCACTTCCACTTGGTTACATACACCACGATGAGTGCCAACCTTATGCTGCGTGAGGTAGGTCTTGCGATGTTCCTTGCTGGTGTTGGAATTGGTGCTGGTGACGGATTCGTTGACGCTATCGTAAACGGTGGTTATCGATGGATTGGATATGGTTTTATCATCACCGTATTACCTGTATTAATCGTAGGTTTATTCGCCCGTCTGAAGCTGAAGATGAACTACTACACGTTGATGGGTCTATTGGCAGGTAGCACGACCAATCCCCCTGCATTGGGTTATGCGAATGCCACATCAGGAAACGACATGCCAGCGTTGGGTTACGCTACGGTCTATCCAGTTGTAATGTTCCTAAGAGTGCTTACAGCACAAATGCTAATACTTATGGTAATGTAAAAAAATAGGCAACCGATTCAGGTTGCCTATTTTTTTATCTTATTATGATATGGACATGCCGAGTCCTCGCAGTCGCTACATTTGGAGAATTTTCGCGCACGATACCCCCTCACAATTGCTCGTAACAACCACGCAAACACGGCTGCGCCGATAAGATACACTACGATATTTTGCCAATCCATATTGCAAATATATGATATTTTTTATTCGTTAACAACACCTTGCCAACCATCGCCCAAGGCCATCACCAAATTCGCATAGTTGATATATTGTTGTGCCACAATTTCAGAGAGTTGTAGTTGCAATTCGTACCACGTCTGTTCGGTAGATATTACATCCATATAGTCATACATTCCCATCGCATACAGAGCCTTCGTCAATTCGGCTATCCGTCCATTGGCCTTTACATACTGCACATACCGTTCAGCCTGTATCCGATAGGTATCAATGGCAACCAATGCCGATTCAACCTCCTCAAGTGCCGACATAATCGTCTGCTCATAATCCAATACAGCCTCATCGTAGACCACGCGTGCTATTCGTTCCTTATTACGCAGACCTCCGAAATTGAATAGAGGCTGAACCAAACCTCCCGTAGCTCCCCACTTCCAATATCCATCGGCAAAAAGTTCTTTAACCGTTGAGCCGAACACTCCGCCACTACCGGTAATCGATATTGACGGGAAGCGGTTACTGCGAGCTATTCCCACACGAGCCGCAGCAGCGTTCATGGCATAATAGGACTCCATGATATCGGGCCTGCGACGTAGTAGCTCCGACGGAATACCGGCAGGTATGGCACTCGGCATACTCTCCAATGTTAGTTCTCCGTAAATATCGTCCTGTGACGCCTCTGGATTCTCACCCAGCAATGTCGTCAGCGACAATCGAGCCTGCACCAATGCACGCGAGTATTGTGCAACATCGGCAGCTGCCGTATAGACAAGGCTGTTTGCCTGATTTCTCTCCAAATCGCTTGATGCGCCATATAGCGCCATCGAATCCATCAATGCGGCCGACTCAACCCTAAGACGATGGCTACGTTGCGCAATATCGAGACTGCGCTGATACTGCAAGATTGTGAAATATGCCTTTGCCACCTCTGTCGTTAATGACAGCAGAACACCACGCCGTGCCCACACCGCAGAGAGCAAATCTGCCTGAGCCTCCCGTTTGGTATTGCGTAAAGCTCCAAAGAGCGACACACTCCACGACACCGTTGGTTGTAAAACGAATTCATGACTCTCACCTTGCAATGTTTTATACTCACTCTCTGCCATCACCTCAGCATTAACCGACGGCAGAAAGGTACTTCTTGCAGCTGCGAGATTATAACGAGCCGATTCAATACGCAGTGCCGCCACAGCAATATCCCGATTACGCATAATGGCATGACGCTCCAATGAATCCAGCACGTCATCATTGTATATCAGCCACCAATTACCTCCCACACTATCCTCCGTAGCAACATCGCCATAGATATACTCCGAAGGTATATCCACATCAGGCAACGACAAATGTGGCATACACGAAAAACAAAACAATGTCGCAATCAGCAATGTAAATAGACTCCTCATATCATCACATTTTTATTTCGCGTCGTTTCTCAAACCCACCTATCTTTGCCACCAGATAATAGGCAGCAGGGTAGAGGAATATACCTATCAATGTCGCCACCAACATACCTCCCACAAGCGCCACACCCATAATATTTCGTGCCGTCGAGTAGGTCCCCGATGCAAACACTAAAGGCATAA
>CAYLRH010000200.1:0-3263 GCA_964385905.1 uncultured Alistipes sp. | reverse complement strand
TAGGAGTTATAAGACCTATAACACCTATAACTCTTATAACACTTATGTCGCTTACAACCCCATATCGCCAAAAAAAGGGCACAACCCTCACGGCTGTACCCTTCCTCTGTTCATTTAATGCTTAATAGGTTTAGGTTTTTATAATAGCCTCCGCCTGTTGCACGACTCTCATCGTGCGACGGAAATAACTATTCACAATAAATAAACTGTTTCAATCTAATCTCCCTGCCTCGTCCCAAAATAAACCCCGAGGCATCTCGATTTTATCTCTCCGCACCTCGCGTGGGGTGCATTGTTCCTTACTCTATGCTGAAGATATAGGGGCTGAGTGCATATACGCCCTCCTTGCCAATCATATCCTCTATACGCTTGTACTCTGTGTAGAGCGCACCCAGTTCTGTGCGAGCCGTGAGCTGCTGGCGCACCTTCACGTTGAGCGAGTTGAGCACAGCCATAAAACCTGTCGGCTCGTCAACCACCTCCACAACCTGGAAGTTATCGCCCAACTCGGCCTTGTCCACCGCGATAGCCAACGCTGCCGTCAAGCCTCCGCACGTATCCACCAAGCCGATGTTCTGTGCCTCGATGCCTGTCCATACACGTCCCTCGGCAATCTCCAGCACGCGCTCGATTGTGAGGTTACGACCTTCAGCTACGAGCGATGTGAAGCGCTCATATACGCGGTCCACGCTGTGCATGATGGCGCGGTGCTGTGTCGAGTTCAGGGGCGAGAAGCCTGTGCCCATGCCGGCATTCTTGTTTGTCTTTACGCCGTCGATGGTTATGCCCACCTTATCCTTGAGTGTCTTGCCGAAGCTGGGCATCATGCCGAACACACCAATCGAACCTGTCAACGTCGTACGGTCAGCCACGATGGCATCCGCCGGAGCCGAGATGTAGTAACCGCCCGATGCGGCATACGCACCCATCGACACGATTACGGGTTTCTTGGCCTTCAGGTTCTCCATCTCGCGCCAGATAAGATCCGACGCAAGGGCGCTTCCACCCGGCGAGTTCACACGTACCACAACCGACTTAACATCGTCATCCTCAGCCACCTCGCGCAGCGTCTGCGAGAGCGTGTATCCGTAGATATTATCATCCGTGCCACTGCCGTCCATCACCTGACCGTTGGCATATACGATAGCCACCTTGGGTGCCGAGAGCTTCTTGGGGTCGAGTGTAAGCCCCGATGCATAGCTGCTCAGCGAGATATACTTGGGCTCCTCGATGCCGTACTCGTTCTTGAAGAGCTCCTCCATCTGGTCGGCATACATAATGCCGTCAATCATCTTATGCTCCAACGCCTGCGTGGGCAACACCACCGCCAACTCGTCGGCTATGCGGTTCAGCTCCTCCACGCTGATGCCGCGTGACTGCGAGATACCCTCCACAATCACACTCCACATCTGCTCCACCAGCACCTGCATCTGCTCGCGGTTTGCGTCCGACATCTTGTCGAGGAAGTATGGCTCAACGGCGCTCTTGTACTTAGAAGCCGTGGGGCGCAGAATATCCACCTGCACGCCGAGCTTGTCGATAAGGCCCTTGAAGAACATGGTGTTCATCGCCAGTCCCGACCAGTCGAACGTACCCTCAGGCTGCATGTAAACCTTGTCGGCCACCGATGCGAGGTAGTAGCCCGCCTGCGAATATACTTCGTTGTAGGCCACAACCCACTTGCCCGTGGTCTTGAAGGCTGCGATAGCCTCGCGTATCTCCTCGACGATAGTGAGGTCAGCCGTGCCGCCACCTGTGAAGTTGAGGTATATACCCTTGATTCTCTCGTCCGTGGCTGCCGCCTCGATAGCACGCAGTGCATCGTAGAGTGTCACCTGCGATACGGGTTGCATGGTCGTAAAGTCGATGCTCGCCATCGGGTCCTTCGACGGCGCATCCAATATGTTCTCTTCGAGATTTATGTGCAGGATAGCCTGCTCGGGCACACCCACAACCTTGGGTGTCATCATCGCCCCGATGCCTGAGAATAGAATCATCCAGAATGCCACCGTCAGCACGCTACCCACCACTACGGCTAACAACGCAGCCAGAAAGGCTTTACCGAAGGTCAACCCCTTCTTCTTAGGTTTGCGAGGCTGTTGCGGTGCTGCCGCCTTCTCCCCTTTCGGAGCGCTCTGCTGCGTAGGCTCTGCGGCCGATTCTGTTGCTGGAGCATTCTCTGTTGCCGGCTCCGCTGTCGGCTGGGCACTCTCTGCCTGTGCGGCATTAGATTGTGCTACGTTATCGTTTGTACCCTCTGGATACAACTTCTCATTACCCTCTCCCATACTAAGCATTTTTCTGTTGAACACGGTGATTGCGGCACGTGGTGCGCACACTCACTACAACAAAGTTATGAAAAAAATATTTATTTCTTCTCTTTTTTTTGTTGTTTCTACACTATTAGTCGCAAAAAAGTGACCGAAAACTACACAAAACAAAAAAAGTTTTCCCGCACTCACAAAAAAAGCTACCCCGCAGGGTAGCTCTTATCTATTTATCAAAATATCCCAAAAATGCACCTTTGCTAATTTTCATTTGAGGCGTAGTATCCATCATAACACCAATTGCCCGATATTTACATTTGGAAGTAGGGTTAATATTTACCTCAAACAACTTATTATCCACAGTCTTAATCGTTCCTATTTCAAAATCACATATTTTGCTATCTTCTTGGAATTTATACTCCATATCATATGCCGCATCATCTGCGTAAAGTGTAACAGAGCATACATATGCTGAATGACTTGTTGTAAATGTAGTTTTATCACCATTTACAATATCTAAATGAGGGTATTCAAATCCATTTTCATAATTAATACATATACCTTCGCTTCCCTTTGGGGATTCACTTTTATGGCAAGAAATAAAAGTGAAAATAATTGTAGCTATAATAAATATTTTTTTCATAATTAATTTACTTGTGGGTGAATATTATATATAATTTCCATATTATCCTTATATGTAAATGAATTATATAGATAATAGCCGTTGTTTAAATAAGTCTCTAAATTAGAGTCCCAAATTGAACTCCAACCCCAATTACAATGGTAATATGTAGATGGATCTGATGATGTTGAACTATATACATTGTATGGATATGTTATATTATACAAAGTAGTAGTATAATTAATTAGTTTATAACCATCAATAATCCATAAATGACCACTTTCAAGTTCTATATTATCAGCTCCAACAATTATAGGTTTATTTGCAATAATATTACCTTTTACATCATCACAAGTCACAGAAAAACTACTTAC
>CAYLRH010000199.1:0-3268 GCA_964385905.1 uncultured Alistipes sp. | reverse complement strand
GAGAGAATCGTAGCTATGGGGTTTGCGATGTTCTTGCCTGCCGCCTGCGGATATGAGCCGTGGATAGGCTCAAAGAGCGATGTACCTGTACCGATTGAAGCCGAGGGAAGAAGTCCGAGTGAACCCGTGATAACGCTCGCCTCATCGGTGAGGATGTCGCCAAACATATTCTCCGTAACCACAACGTCAAAGTGACGGGGCTGCTGGATAATCTTCATCGCAGCATTATCTACGAACATATACTCTACCTCTACCTGTGGATAATCCTTCTCCATTGCCTTTGCAGTTTCGCGCCACAGACGTGATGTAGCCAATACGTTGGCCTTGTCCACAACGGTGAGCTTGCCACGACGCTTTGCAGCGTACTCGAAGCCCAAACGGCAGATGCGCTCAATCTCTGTGCGAGTATATACGCATGTATCGTAGGCTGTGTTACCATCCTCCGAACGGCCCTGCGGACGACCGAAGTAAAGACCTCCCGTAAGCTCTCGCACGCACAGAAAATCAGCGCCCTCCACCAAGTCGTAACGCAACGGTGAGCGGTGTAACAGCGTTGCAAAGGTATTTACGGGGCGCAAGTTGGCATACAATCCCAACTTCTTACGCATAGCCAGCAGACCCTGCTCGGGGCGTACCTTAGCCTCGGGGTTATTGTCGAAGCGAGGGTCACCGATAGCACCGAACAATACGGCATCAGCGGCCATACACACTTCGTGAGTAGCCTCAGGGTAGGGGTCACCCACCGCGTCAATGGCGGCAGCGCCTACAACAGCATGGGTGTAGCTGACCTTATAATCGAACTTCTTGGCTACGGCATCCACAGCCTTCACAGCCTGTGCCACAATCTCAGGACCAATGCCGTCACCCGGAAGTACAGCAATCTTTATCTCTTTCATAGTTGTTTCACTAAAAATTATTTCTGCTCAAATGCCTCAATCTCAGAGCGTATGCTCACCAGAAAATCCACATCGTCGTAACCATTCACGAGGCACTGCTTCTTATAGGGGGCAATCTCGAATGACTCCTTATGCTCCGAGCCTACGATTTCGATAGTCTGCGCGGGGAGGTCAATCTTCAACTCTGCCTTGGGATTCTCCTTAACGGCTACAAATATAGCCTCCAGCATCTGCTCACTTACCGTTACGGGCAACAGTCCGTTGTTGAGGGCGTTATTTCGGAAGATATCGGCAAAGAAACTCGATACCACAGCGCGGAAGCCTGCTCCGTCAATAGCCCACGCAGCGTGCTCGCGGCTTGAGCCACAACCGAAGTTCTTGCCAGCAACTAAAATCTCACCACCGTAGATTGTAGAGTTCATCACAAACTCCGCCTTGGGGTTGCCCTCCTTATCGTAACGCCAGTCGCGGAAGAGATTCTCGCCAAAACCCTCGCGTGTTGTAGCCTTCAGGAAGCGTGCGGGGATAATCTGGTCGGTGTCGATGTTCTCGATGGGCAGGGGTACTGCCGTAGAGGTTAGTGTAGTGAATTTATTTCTCATAACTGTATATTCATCGGTTTTACATCAACTCTCTGGGGTCGGTGATAACACCCGTAATGGCTGCCGCAGCAGCTACCAGCGGACCTGCAAGCAATGTGCGCGAATCGGGACCCTGACGACCCTCGAAGTTACGATTTGACGTAGCTACGCAATATTTTCCTGCGGGAATCTTATCCTCATTCATGGCAAGACACGCCGAGCAGCCCGGCTGGCGAAGCTCAAAGCCTGCCTCCTCAAGAATATCGCGCAAGCCCTCCTCGATAGCCATACGCTCCACCTCCTTCGAGCCGGGAACAATCCAAGCCGTAATATTCTCGGCCTTCTGCTTACCCTTCACGAAGTGTGCAAAGGCACGCAAATCCTCGATGCGGCCATTGGTGCAGCTACCTACAAATACGTAGTCCACCTTCTTGCCAATCATCTTCTCGCCCTCGGCAAAGCCCATATAGTTCAAGGCCTTGGCGTATGATACCTTCGACGCCTCGTCCATATCTGCCGATGAGGGAATCTCACCGTCAATGGCGATACCCATGCCGGGATTTGTGCCGTAGGTTATCATCGGGCGAATATCGGCAGCGTCGAACGTTACCTCCTTGTCAAATACGGCGTCATCATCAGAGCGCAGCTTGCTCCAACGCTGCACAGCCTTATCCCACTCCTTGCCTTGAGGTGCGAACTCGCGCCCCTTGAGGTAGTCGAATGTAGTCTGGTCGGGGGCAATCATACCGCCACGAGCGCCCATCTCGATACTCATATTACAGATGGTCATACGTGCCTCCATTGAGAGTGAACGGATTGCCGAGCCTGCAAACTCCACAAAGTGGCCTGTGCCACCGCCCGTGCCGAGCTTTGAGATGATGTAGAGGATAATATCCTTCGAGCATACACCATCGCCCAGCTCGCCCTCCACGTTGATACGCATACTCTTTGGCTTCGACTGCAGGATACACTGCGACGCCATAGCCATCTCCACCTCGCTTGTTCCGATACCAAACGCTACGCAGCCCAATGCACCGTGTGTCGAAGTGTGGCTGTCGCCACATACGATAGTCATACCGGGCTGTGTGAGGCCTGTCTGCGGGCCAATGACGTGAATGATACCGTTACGCTGAGAGCCAATAGGGAAGATTGTGATTCCATTCTCGGCACAATTGCGCTCCAGCGTAGCCACCTGCTCGGCCGACTGAGGCTCTGCGATAGGGAGGTGCTGGTTTACGGTGGGGATATTGTGGTCTGGGCTGGCCGTCACCTGCTGGGGACGGAAGACCTCGATACCACGCTGGCGCAAGCCCGCAAAAGCCTGCGGACTTGTCACCTCGTGGATATATTGACGGTCGATATAGAGTACGCACGAGCCGCCATCGATGACGCGGACCGTGTGCGCATCCCAAATCTTATCGAAAAGTGTATTCATCGGTTAAGCGATTTTTGAAATTGCGTCGATAAACGACTCAACAGAAGCTGTTACGATGTCGGTATTGGCACCAAAGCCGTGATACATCTTACCCTTGTGTGAGATTGACATATGCACCTTACCCAAGTCGTCACTACCGCGAGTGATGGCCTGAATCAAGAACTCCTCGATGTGTACGCGGCGCTTGGTGATATTCTTCACAGCAGTGATAGCCGCATCGACGGGACCATTACCGCAAGCTGTCTCGGTGAAGGTGTCACCATCGAAGCTAATCTGTACGGTAGCCGTAGGTACGGTTGACTTACCGCAGACAATCTGCAAGCCTGTGAGCTGAATGCTCATACGGCGGCGTGAAG
>CAYLRH010000198.1:0-3285 GCA_964385905.1 uncultured Alistipes sp. | reverse complement strand
ATTATTGGCGCGGAAATGTACGCCAGCTGAAGAATGTTGCCGAGCAGATATCAGCATTGGAGAAGAGTCGTGTAATCACGGCTGATGTGCTGGCAACGTATCTCACACCATCGCATACATCAACCCCAACAATGACCTCGGCGAGTATGGGTGGTGAGGATTTTTCTACTGAGCGTGAGTTGCTGTATAAGATTCTGTTCGATATGCGTAGCGATATAAACGAGTTGAAGCGTATGCTGTCGGATTTGATGCATGGTACTCATGTGGCGCCAAAGCCTGCGCAGCATGAGGTCATCGGTTTGTTGCCATCTTCGTCGGTGGTTGCACCTGAGGCGGATTATGCTGTGAGTGAGGTTGTCGAGGATGTGCCGCATAAGGAGCTTACGAAGGCAGATATGCAGCGTGAGCAGATTTTGCGTGCGTTGAGGAATAATAATGGTCGCCGTCGTGATGCTGCACGCGAGTTGTTCATGTCGGAGCGTACGCTATACCGCCGTATCAAGGAGTTGGGTATAAATGATGAGGACTTTTAGAAAATAGGTTTACAGTGAATAAGATATTTTACAGATTAATATTTCCGTTGCTCATGCTCTGCTCGTTGTTGCAGACAGGGTGTATATTCATGAAGGGCGGCTATTCGCTTTCGGGTGCAAGTATCCCTGAGGCGGCCAAGACGTTTAGTGTGGCTTACTTCCCCAACAATGCACCTATGGTGTCGCCTACGTTGAGTACCACGCTTACTGAGGCTTTGAAGGATAAGTTCTCGCGCCAAACAAAGTTGCAGCTTGTTGAGGAGGGTGGTGATTTTGCTTTTGAGGGTGAGATTACGGGTTATGCTTCGACTACGGCATCGGTTTCGAGTGACAACTATGCGTTGTTGAATCGTCTGACCATCACCGTGCGTGTGAAGTTTACAAATGCTGTTGATCCTAACGCTTCGTTCACCCAAACCTTCTCGCAATTCACCGAATATGACTCGCAGCAGCTTTTGACCGACATTCAGGCCGAGCTTGATGAGGAGGTGGTAAATCAGCTTGTGACCGATATTTTTATGGCTTCAGCGTCGAATTGGTAAAATTATGGGAAAAATATTTCAAAAAAAATCTGATGAGCAAAACGATGCTTTAATCGTTGATGGGGAGCATCTTGAGCCACTTTTTCAGTCGCAGCGATGGTCGGAGATCGTAGAAAAATCTACCTCAAGTAACACTGCAACTGGCCTCTCGGTGGAGACGTTGTGTGATCAGCCATTAATCAGCAAGCAGGATATTGATATAGAACGTATTACAATGATTACCTCAGAAGATATTATAGATCGTTTTCTGCGTTCGGAAACTCACCGTATCGTAGCAGAAGAGGGTGAAGTGACGCAGGAGATTGTCGTGGAGGCCGATTTCGATGAGGAGGACGATATGGTCAGCGAGGAGCTGGCGGAAATATACCTCGCTCAGGGGCTGAAAGATATGGCAAAAGAAACTTATCGCAAATTAAGTTTGCTAAATCCCGAAAAAAGTATTTACTTTGCAGAGATTATTTCGAAGATAGATAGTAATAATTAAAAACAGTATAGAATTATGTTATATTCAATTTGTATCGTATTGATCCTCGTTGCGAGCATCATCCTTATTTTGGCTATCCTCGTTCAGAACCCCAAGAGCGGTATGGCTGCTAACTTCGGTGCTGCTAATCAGGTTATGGGTGTTCGTGAGTCTGCCAACATCTTGGAGAAGACCACTTGGACTTTGGCTGGTTTGATCGTTGCATTGAGCTTGATCGCTACAATCTCTATGGAGAACGATGTAGTAACTACCAGCGGTGCATTGCAGAAGGATGCTGAGGCTTTGATCGAGCGCGTGAACGCTAATGCTTCACAGAACGCTATGCCCCAGGCTGAGATTCCTGCTGAGGCTCCCGCAGAGACTCCTGCTGAGTAAGCAACGGATAGTACGCAAGCGATGGCGCATCCCACTTTGGGGTGCGTCTTTTTTTTCTCTTTTTTATGCGTGACGCAAATTTTTAGTTGAAAAACTATGTAAAATAGTTGCAAGTAAAAATTTTTTAGTTACCTTTGTAGTACGGAAATCCCTAAAACAAATATTACAATGAAAAAATTAACAAACAGAGAGGAGGAGTTGATGCAAATCTTCTGGGAGCGTGGAGCTATGTTCGTTAAGGATATTGTGGCTCTTTACGACGACCCGAAGCCGCATTTCAACACCATTTCAACCATGGTGCGCACGCTTGAGGTTAAGGGCTTTGTGGACCACGAGGTTTTTGGTAACACCCATCGTTACTTCCCCATCATCTCGCAAGAGCAGTTCTCGAAGGGTGTGCTTGGTAATGTCGTGAATCGCTATTTCGAGAACTCGTACAAGTCGGTCGTGTCGGCTCTTATCGACGAGGAGAAAATCTCTGTTGAGGAGCTTGAGGAACTTATCCGCAAGGTGCAGAACCAATAGCCCATAATCCATCTGCCACGGTGCAGAATTAAAATAGGCGTATAACATAAACAAGAATATGTATGTTTGACTTCATTATTTATCTCGGTCAGTCGGCGTTGTGCATGGCGGCGCTATATCTTATATATAAGGTGGCGATGAGCCACGAAACGCTGCACCTGTTTAATCGTGTGATGTTGCTCGGCTCGGTTTTGCTGTCGGCTCTGTTGCCGCTGTGTCGTGTGAAGATAGTGAAGGAGTACGACCCTGCGCCCGCTATTGCCACCATCGAGGTCGATGATATGGTTGTGGCCGATGTGGTGAATACGGGTGTTGACTATGTGTCGCTGCTGAAAGATGTCGCCGTCGCAATCTTTTTGATTGGCGCAGCCTTTATGCTGGTGCGTCTGGCTGTGAGTACATACTCGGTGTGGCGCTTGATACATAGCGGCCAGATGAGTGTCATCGATGATGATGTGACCCTTACGGTCGTGGACTCTATCTCCTCGCCATTCAGCTGGTTTGGCCATATTGTGGCCAGCGAGAAGGATATGCAGGAGTATCGTCCGATGATTCTCGCGCACGAGTTGGCTCATATCCGCCTCTGCCATTCGTGGGATGTCCTGTTTATGGATTTTGCGTTGTGCTTGTGGTGGTTTAACCCTGCTATGTGGCTGCTACGACGCGAGTTGCAGTCGCTGCATGAGTATCAGGCCGACGATGCCGTTTTGAGCGGTGGCGTAGATGCAAAGAATTATCAAATGATGTTAATAAAAAGAGCAGTTGGCTCAAGACTCCACTCCGTTGCCAACTGCCTTAATCACAGTAACCTTAAAAATCGAATCAC
>CAYLRH010000197.1:0-3292 GCA_964385905.1 uncultured Alistipes sp. | reverse complement strand
CAAGGTCGATTGACAAAAGATACATATCGCCCCAGAATATATCATCAATGTTGTGCAGCTGCTTGTAGAGGACAATATCGCCACTTTTCAGCAGAGGATACATCGAGTCGCCCGAAACATAGATAGCACCGTCGCACTTAGGCAGGTTGGGGATGTGAATGTAGTTAACCGGTTTTGTTGATGCGTGGTCGTTAAATAAAGGTACGAGGCCAGCTGTTCCCTCTATCGAATAGAGAGGCACGCTCTGCATCGGCAGTGAGTTGTCTGTTCGGTGACGGAAAGCCATGAGGTCGGGCTCAGCATTGAACATGTTGCCCTTGCCCGTCTCAAGCCAATCGGGATTTACGTTCAAATCTTGAACCAGGATGTTTTTGTTGCGTGTCGAGAGTCCGCACTTGCCGGTTTCAATCATCGAAAGGGCTGCTTTTCCGATTCCAAGTCGTTGAGCCAATTGCTCTTGAGTCATCTTCAGCTCCTTGCGTATCAGTTTTACTCTGCTCTCCATAATTAAACTATTAGAAAATTTTATATCAAATTATTTATGTTTTGCGCTACAAAAGTTCAATAAATGAATTATATTTGCATTGCAAAGTTAAGCAATTTATTTTTAACAAACAAGTGAAAAACAATCAAAAATTAAACATTTTCAATTATGTATGACATTTTACCTGAACTTTATCGAGAGGTTGCTGCCGAAATTATTGAACGTGCCGATGGGCGAGATTACTACTCTGGACTCTTCGACATGGAGTGGAATGGTGTAGAGTGCCACATGGTGCTGTCGGTTGTGGTGTATCGTAGCCAGAGGCGCTATCCTGAGGGTGTTGTATCAATCATCTCGGACATGGTGCCAGTGTGGTGGGAGTTCCACACCTACATCGAAGGCGAGGAGGTTTTGAATAACTTTTCGTTTAATGAGCTGCGTGAGTATTTATAAATTTAAATTGTATAGCACCTATAACACCTATAAAACAGCCACTATGAATAACAACCTAAACTTTTCCGATTTTGCCAAAAAAGTATATCCCTTTTTGGAGCTTGAGTCTTTTCATCGAACTTACTATCACGTGCTTGAAATGTTTGCTTGCGGGAAGATTCGTAAGCTGATAGTATCCATGCCGCCACAACATGGTAAGAGTATGGGAGCCAGTACATTATTGCCCGCATATATGTTAGGCCTTAACCCCGATCTCAGGCTTGCTATTGCCTCCTATTCAGCATCGTTGGCCAGCAAGTTCAATCGCCGTGTACAACGTATTTTGGATAGTTCCGAATATGGTGAAATATGTTCCGAAACACGCATAAAACCATTGGGCCGCCAGTCGCCATATATTCGCACCTCCGACGAGGTGGAGATTATCGACCACGAGGGAGGTCTTTTGTCTGTCGGTCGTGAGGGCTCGCTGACGGGAAACCGTGCCGATTGCTTTATTTTGGATGACCTCTACAAAGATGCTATGGAGGCTTACTCGCCCCTCATACGTGAGAATTGCTGGGAGTGGTACACCTCGGTGGTCAGGACCCGTATGCATAACAACTCGCAGGAGTTGATAGTCTTTACCCGTTGGCATGAGGAGGACTTGATTGGCGTGTTGTGTCAGCTTGAGCCATGCGTTGAACTTCGCGAGTGGGCAGATATTGAACGAGTACCAGAGGGCGGTTGGTTATATCTTAATTTTGAAGCCATTAAGAGTGGTGCGCCTACAGAGATAGATTCGCGTCAGGTGGGTGAGGCGTTGTGGCCCGAACGTCAAAGTGCTGAACTGCTGGAGAGTAAACGCAGGCTCGACCCGATGCGTTTTGAGGCTATGTATCAAGGTCGCCCGTCGTCGCGTGGCGGTCTGCTCTATGGCGATGGCTTTGCCGAGTGGGATGTGTTGCCCGACCATATTGTCCGCCGAGCAAACTATACCGATACCGCCGATGTGGGTGATGACTATCTCTGCTCGGTGTCGTATGCCGTAGATGCCGATGGAGTGGTGTATGTATTGGATGTGGTCTATTCGCGTGAGCCCATGGAGGTTACGGAGAGGCTTGTGGCCGATATGCTGGAGGCCTCGGAGGTGCGTTCAGCCTTGATTGAGAGCAATAATGGCGGTCGAGGCTTTGCACGTGCCGTGCAGCGACTTGTGCCACGTGTCAAGATTGACTGGTTTCACCAAAGCGCCAATAAGCAGGCTCGTATCCTCTCGCACTCGGCTACCGTAGTACATAATCTGCGTTTCCCTCGCGGGTGGGCACAGCGTTGGCCCGACATGTATGCTCATCTGATGGGGTATAGGCGTGATTTCAATTCCAATCGCTGGCATGATGCAGTTGACGTGTTGACCGGTATTGTGGAGCAGGAGGCGGTCTTTGAACGACCCTCCAAAATATGCAGATTTGGCTTTATGTAATAAAAAAGGTGCCCGATTGTTTCGGACACCTTTTTTTTATTGCAGTCGGAATTACATCATCGACTTGATTTTTGCATCAAACTCCTCTTTAAGTGTTGTAATCAACTCCTTGACACTCATTATCTTCTCCGAGCGCCATGCGTTCGAGCCGGCAAACGCATAACCATTCTCCATCTTACCCTTGAAGGCGTTGTAGAGTGCCAGCATGATACAGTACGGTGAGTGTGTCACGTCGCACGTCTTGATACAGTCGAACGGACACGACTTGGGCTGCTTCAAGCCCTCCTTTACCTTGTCGAGGAACGAGTTGCGGATAGCTCGGCCGGGCATTCCGACAGGGCTTTGGATAATCTCAATGTCATCCTTTTTCGCATCGAGATAACTCTGCTTGAAGTCATCCGAAGCGTCGCACTCCTCGGTGGTGACAAAGCGCGTACCCATCTGCACTGCGTCAGCTCCGATAGCCATGAACTTTACTATATCCTCGCCCGTGTAGATACCGCCACCTGCGATTACGGGGATGTACTTGTTGTGCTTCTCACCAATCTCGCGAGCAGCCTCCACAACCTCGGGAACGATTGTCTCAAGTGAGTATGCGGGGTCGTTAATCTGCTCATGTGAGTAGCCGAGGTGACCACCAGCCTTGGGACCCTCTACCACCACAGCATCAGGCACATAGCCGTACTCACCTATCCATCGACGACAGATAACCTTCAATGCGCGTGCCGACGATACGATGGGGGCGAGCTTGGTTGTAGAGTCCTCCTTCAGGAATGACGGGAGGTTGAGCGGCAGACCAGCACCTGCGAAGATGATGTCGGCCTTCTCCTCGATTGAGGTCTTTACCATGTCGGCAAAGTTGGGGATCTCGATCAGCTTCATGTCGCCTTCCTTTG
>CAYLRH010000196.1:0-3306 GCA_964385905.1 uncultured Alistipes sp. | reverse complement strand
GGAATATGAAATGTCTCAGAACTGTTATCTCCCCCTCTAGAGAGGGGGAAGGGGGGTTATGAGAAAATTTTTATTTTTTATGTTCGCAGCGCTTTCCTTAGCCGCTTGCGAGGAAGACAATCATAATGACATATATGGGAATACCCAATATCATGTAAAATGTTATCCTGAAACATTATTCTTTAATAAAGAAACAGGAGGAATCGCAACTATTGAAACCGAAGTGGATGCATTCGTTTCAGGACTTGGAAGAATGAAAGGGAAAGAAAGGATTGGTGAATCATTATATGAATATGATATTCCAGCTCCTGAATATATTATAAAATTAGAGCAGATTCAGAAACACAAAGAGTTTGTTACAGATGGCTGTAAAGTTGTTCCTGATGGATTTCGTAAATTTACTATAACCGTTGAGCCTAATTGTGGTTATGATCACTATGATATAAGTTTTAGCAGAGTAATAGAATCTAAGAAATACGGTAAGATTGCACAACGTGGCGGTTCGGTACTTCAAGTAGTTCTACAATAAAATTAAAGCTACCCTCGGCGGGTAGCTTTCTTTTTGTTATTGCGGGGGTGGATATATCTTCTACCTATTTTTTGCGTACAAAAAATAAAAGTGGTATTTTTGTATTAAATCAACATCGCAAACCTATGGCAACTATTCGACTTACCAAGGAGTTTACATTCGAGGCGGCGCACTCGCTGGAGGGATACGATGGTGCGTGCCGCGAGATTCATGGCCACTCGTATCGTCTGTTTGTCACCGTCAAGGGCGAGCCTTCGACCGACCAATACGACCCCAAGCAGGGCATGGTGATGGATTTCGGCATGCTGAAACGCATTGTAAACGAGCAGATTGTGTCGCGTCTTGACCACGCCTTCATAATGCGCCGTACCGAGCAGGGGGTGCAGCTCAGGCACATGCTCTCGGAGTATTACAACAACATCGTCATGGTCGATTATCAGCCCACGTGCGAGAATATGTTAGCCGACTTTGCCGAGCGACTGCTCGAGGCGCTGCCCGACGAGGTGGAGCTATACTCGCTACGCCTGCACGAGACGGCATCGTCGTACGCCGAGTGGTATGCCGAGGATAACTTGTAACGGCGGCCGCGGCCATCTCTTTTTTAAGACAGAAAAGAAACTCTATGAAACGCCTTTTCCTTATCGACGCTTATGCGCTCGTATTCAAATACTACTACGCTTTCTTCGGTCGCCCGATGCGTAACCGCTACGGCATGAACACCTCTATCCTGTTCGGATTCACGAAGTTCCTGCGGGACATACAGAAGCGCGAGTCGCCCGACCTGTTGGGCGTCGCCCTCGACCCGAAGGGTGGCTGCTTCCGTTGTGAGCTCTTCCCCGAATACAAGGCCAACCGCCCCGCCACACCTGAGGATATAATCACCTCGGTGCCCTACCTGCGTCGTCTGCTGAAGGCTATGCGCATACCCGTGTATGAGATTGCGGGCTTTGAGGCCGACGATGTTATCGGCACGCTGGCGATGCGTGGTGCGGAGCAGGGTTATGACGTATATATGGTCACGCCCGACAAGGACTACGGCCAGCTGGTAGGCCCTAACCGCCACATTTATAAGCAGAAAGGCGATGGTGTGGAGATAGTCCGCACGGAGGATATTTGCGCCAAGTATGGCATCTCGGACCCCGTTTTGGTGCGCGATATTTTAGCCATCTGGGGCGATACGTCGGATAATATCCCCGGCGTTCCGGGTATTGGCGAGAAGGGCGCTTGCAAGCTGGTAGGCGAGTGGGGCGAGTGTGAGAATATCCTGGCCAACGTGCAGAATATCAAGGGTAAGCAGGGCGAGAAGGTAGCTGCGTGGGGCGACAAGCTCCTGCTCTCGAAGACTCTGACAACCATTCGCACCGATGTGCCCGTGGAGTTCTCGGCCGAGGAGTTGCAGATATGCCCGCCAAATCTTGACGAGCTGAAGGCGTTGTATCAGGAGTTGGATTTTACCTCGTTCCTGCGTGATTTGCATAACGTTGCCCCCATCGTCGAGAGCGACGCTCCGCAGCAGGCTCCGCAACGTCAGCTCACCGAGATGGCACAGGCCAAGTCGGCCGCCAAGAAGCGTGAGGCGTTAGCTGGTCAGGGCGATTTGTTCGCCATGATGATGCCCGACCCCACGCCTGCACCCGTGCAGCAGGAGGTTGTGGCGGAGGAGCAGCCGGCAGAGGATGTGATGGCGACGATACATACCACGCCGCACAGTTATCATCTCGTGACGGAACTCGCAGAGTTACAGGCTCTTGTCGAGCGTTTGCAGGGCTATAAGGAGGTATGTTTTGACACCGAGACCACTGGTTTCGACCACTATACAAACCGCATCGTCGGCATGTCGTTTGCCGTCGAGCCGCATGAGGCATGGTACATCTCGTTCACGCCCGAAAATACGGTCGCATTTGCCGAGGCTGTGCGTCCCATATTTGAGAATGAGAGGATTACAAAGGTTGCGCAGAACATAAAGTTCGATATGATGGTGCTGGCACGGCTGGGCGTGGAGGTGCGAGGCAGTATGATAGATACAATGATTGTACACTATCTTCTCGACCCTGAGTCGCGCCATAATATGGACTTCATGGCCGAGCGCTACCTCAATTATTCGCCCATCCGCATCGAAACGCTCATCGGAAAGGGCACACGCCAACTCACTATGGACCAAGTGAATATCGAGGCGGTAAAGGAGTATGCTGCCGAGGATGCCGACATCACTTTGCAACTCAAGCAATCGCTGTGGCCTGAGCTGGAGAAGCAGGGGCTGGTCGATTTGTACCACACTGTCGAGGAGCCTATGATTGAGGTGCTGGCGGCAATGGAGATGGAGGGCGTGAAGGTCGATACCCAGCAGCTGGCCGACTACGCCGTGGAGCTCAATGCCGAGCTAACGAAGTTGGAGGCCGAGATACGCGAGATTGCCGACGAGCCGCTGCTCAACATCAACTCGGCACGCCAGTTAGGTGAGGTGTTGTTTGCCAAGCTGCGCATCACCGACAAGCCCAAGATGACCAAGACACGTCAGTTCAGCACCGAGGAGGAGTATTTGCAGGGCTTTGCGGGCAAGCACCGCATTGTCGATTTGATACTGCGCTACCGCGGTGTCAAGAAGCTGATTTCGACCTACGTGGAGGCTCTGCCACAGCTGGTAAACCGCGTTACGGGACACATACATACCTCGTTCAATCAAGCTGTTACGGCTACGGGACGACTCTCTTCGACAAATCCCAACCTCCAGAATATCCCCGTGCGTGACGACATGGGTCGTCGTATTCGCGAGGCCT
>CAYLRH010000195.1:0-3310 GCA_964385905.1 uncultured Alistipes sp. | reverse complement strand
GCTGAGTGCTGTGCAAAGGTTGATAAGGAGGAGCAGGTGGCAATCATCGAGGTTAACGTTTCGTGCCCCAATGTGCATAATGGCGGTATGAGCTTCGGTACACAGCCTGAGATGGCCGCCGAGGTTACACGTGTCGTGAAGGCCGTAACCACGAAGCCTGTCTTTATTAAGCTCAGCCCCAATGTGACAGACATTGTTGCTATTGCGAAGGCATGCGAGGAGGCAGGAGCTGATGGTATCTGCTTGATTAACACGTTGCTCGGTATGCGAATTGACACCAAACGTCGTCGCCCCGTTATTGCAAATAAGATGGGCGGTTTCTCTGGTCCTGCAATCTTCCCGGTGGCAGTACGTATGGTCTATCAGGTTGCTAATGCTTGCTCTATTCCCGTGATGGGATGTGGTGGCGTGGAGAGCGCTTCGGATGTAATCGAGATGATGATGGCAGGTGCTACGGCTGTGCAGGTGGGTGCCGCTAATTTGAAAGACCCCTATGCGTGCAAGCGTATCATTGAAGATTTGCCCGCAGAGATGGAACGTTTGGGTATTGAGTGTCTGCGAGATATCATAGGTGTGGTAAAGTAATAGATTATATATCTATAAAAAGTCCGACTCCTCGATGGGGTCGGACTTTTTTATTCTGTTAGTTGGATTTTCTACCCTGCTGCCGCTATTCCTCCTCGGTTAATGATTCGGCAGTGTCGGTGAGTATCGATTTGCCATTCTTGAGTGCGGCAGAGTTGTACTTGTCAATCTTTGAGATAAGATTTTTGAAGTAGCTCTTTGATACGGGGATTGGCTTAATGTCATCGTGTGACAGAACGATATAACGAGCCTTGCCACCCTTCTTGATGTGGTTAATCTTCATAACATTAACCAAATACGATCGCTGGCAACGCACGACGCTTGTGTCGGCAAGATTCTCCTCGATAGTCTTGGTACGACTGCGGAGCATATATGAACACAATTTGCCGTTGTTCTCGTAGTGGATTTTGATGTAATTATCCTGTGACTCCATATAGTAGAGTGAGTCGGAGTTAATCGTGAGCTTGAGTGTGCCGTTATAGTCGTAGAGGTTTATCAGCGAAGGATATACCATCGACGATTCGTTCGATAGCGACATCTCGTATTGCAACATCTGCAACTCCTCGGTCTTTGTTCGGTATGCAGCGTAGAGCGTTAATATAGTATAAGGTATGGCTATGATAAGCAAAATACAGCCAAAAGCCTTAATCATAATATTGATTAACGACTCCTCTACCGGTGCAACGAAGACATAGGTGAAATGTGTGTAGAAGATTGATACGATAATTACCTCAGCCATTATCCACATAATGTATTTCCACAATGTGAAATTAATACGGCTCTGTGAATTATACATTATCAGTTTACTGATAAGCATGATTGATAATGCCACCAAATAGAACGCAACGGTCATTCCCAACTGCTCTAAGTTGGTGAGGCTGAACCACGCTGTCGCCGAGAATGGAGAGTATATTGTCATGAACAAGAACGAGAATGTAAGGATGAAAAAAACCGATCCAAACAAGTATCGTTTGTCCATTAGAAACTTTGGAATCTCCTTATCTTTATATATTTTTGCCATGGATACTCTTTTACTATCTGGTGCAAATATCGTAATTTTACTTTAAAAAACATCGATTTTTACCACTAAAAATGTTTATTTCGTCACAAAAAGGTGTTTTCGACCGCATATTTTCTTAATTGAGGATGCTTTTAGATACATTTGCAACCGACTCGGATTAATCTCCGAATCGAATCGATTGGTAAACGGAAAGATTATTTTTTAGAAAACTGATTTATTAATGAAAATTATTGGAACCGGCAGGGCGCATCCTGCCAAGGTCGTAACAAATGCTATGCTTGAGCAGTTTCTCGACACAAGCGATGAGTGGATCAAGACCCGAACAGGAATGTCTGAGCGTCGAGTGATTTCATCGGAGAAATTGGAGGATCTTGCTGCTGATGCTGCACGACAGGCTATCGAGGATGCTGGTCTGACACCTGCCGATATAGACTATATCATTTGTTCAAATGTAGTGAACGAGTATATCACTCCCGGTCTTAGCTGCGTCGTTCAAGGAGCTATCGGAGCAAAGTGTGCATGTGTGGATGTAAATGCTGCATGCTCTGGCTTCATCTATGCATTGGATATGGCCGATGACCGATTGAAGAGTGGTAAGGCGAAGAATATTCTTGTGCTGGCAGCTGAGGAGCCTACTCGTATGGTGGACTGGAGCGACCGTAGCCTTTGCGTATTGTTTGGCGATGGTGCTGGTGCGGTTGTTGTTACAGAGGGTGAGGGTTTGATTTGCTCACGCCTGACTACTGTAAGCAAGACCGACTGTCTGCACTATGTTCGTACATTGGAGCCTACTCCCTATATCACTAAGGAGGAGTACTCTGCGCCCATGTATATGAATGGTAAGGAGGTATTTAAGACTGCCGTTTTATCATCTTCACGCGATATTAAGACGTTGTTGAATGAGGCTGGTTTGGAGCCTTCTGATATTAAATATTATGTACTTCATCAGGCTAATATGCGAATCATCGAGGCTATCGCTAACTGGCTTAAGCTCGATATGTCGCACTTCCCCACTAACGTAGAGCGTTGTGGTAATACCTCTTCGGCGAGTGTACCCTTGCTTTTGGATGAGTTGGCACGCAACGGAAAGTTGCAGAAGGGCGATAAGATTCTTATGAGTGCTTTTGGCGCAGGATTTACCACTGGTGCTTGTATTATCGAATGGACAAAATAATAATGCAAAAATAGAATAATGGAACAGAGAGTAGTTATCACCGGTATAGGTGTAATCACGCCGGTAGGAAACAACATCAACGATTTTTGGAATAACCTCGTAAACGGATATTGTGGAATTGATTATATCAAGGGTTTTGAGGATTACGAGCTCCCTATCAGCGTAGCTGGTCAGGTGAAGGATTTCAATCCTGAGGAGAATGGCCTTGAGAAGAATGATGTTCGTCGTAACGATCTTTATTGCCAGTACGCTATGGCTGCTGCATATCAAGCCATGAAGGATAGCGGATTGGTTAGTGGTGAGAATATTGCTCCCGAGCGTTTGGGTACATATATCGGTTCTGGTATCGGTGGTATGAATACTTTTGTTACCGAGACTGAGAAGCTCCTTAATGAGGGTGTGCGTCGTATCTCTCCCCTGTTTGTGCCGATGATGATTGGTAATATTGCTGCTGGTAATGTTGCCATCAAGTATAATGCTCAGGGTGTATGTCTGCCCGTTGTGACAGCTTGTGCTACGGGTACTCACGC
>CAYLRH010000194.1:0-3316 GCA_964385905.1 uncultured Alistipes sp. | reverse complement strand
TGATTGTAGCCTTAGAAGTAAGAGGAATCATAGTAGTATCGCCGTGACCGCCGATTACCATACCGTCAACATCGTGGATGTTAGCGCCTGTAGCCTTAGCCAAGTAGCAACGGAAACGTGAAGAATCCAAAGCACCACCCATACCGATTACACGGTTCTTAGGAAGACCTGTTGACTTGAGTGTAAGGTAAGCCATTGTATCCATTGGGTTAGATACGATCACGAAAATTGCGCGTGGAGAGTGAGCCAAAGCCTGAGATACTACGCTCTTAACGATGTTAGCGTTAGTGCCAATCAACTCCTCGCGAGTCATACCTGGCTTACGTGGGATACCTGAAGTTACAACTACAACGTCAGAGTTTGCGGTCTTCTTGTAGTCGTTTGTGCAACCTACCATCTTAACCTTTGAGTCGGTAGTAGCAGCAGCTTGATACATATCGAGCATCTTACCCTCTGAGAGGCCCTCCTTGATGTCGATCAATACTACTTCGTCCGCTACGTTGCGAGCAGCCAATACGTTAGCACATGTTGCGCCTACCATACCGGCACCGATAACTGTTACTTTTGACATAATTTTTTCTAAATTTTATATGGTTTTTGAAATACTTATTAGCCAATCAACTCAGCATAAGCCTCAGCCGACAGCAGTGCGTCGTAATCTGCGGGGTTAGACATCTTAACCTTAATCATCCAGCCCTCGCCATAGGGGTCAGAGTTTACCAATGCGGGGTCAGCATCAACAGCGTCGTTGAACTCAACCACCTCACCACCTACGGGGATGAAAGCGTCGCTAACGGTCTTAACAGCCTCGATAGAGCCGAACACCTCGCCAGCCTCCAAAGTCTCGCCCACGGTGGGAACATCTACGAATACGATGTCACCCAACTGGCTCTGAGCGAAATCGGTGATACCTACATAGGCGAACTCGCCCTCGACACGACACCACTCGTGGTCGTTCGAATACTTCAAATTAGAAGGAATGTTCATAGTTGTATTGTTTTAATTGTCTTGATTTTGTCTTTCGGTTTGCGCACAACACTCAGACCACCGACACCTATATCGACAGTCCACCATGTTAACTCCTACAAAGATAGCAGTTATTTCTTTATTGCAAAGCAATTTTGTTAGTTTTTTAACAGCCTCGGCCCGAAAAAACTTATTTTACGCAAACCGCATGCCCTAACTGCCTAACGTAAACTCTATCTCCTTGAAGAGATAGGAACGCTCCACCCTCTTCTCGTCCTCCACGCGTAACGCACCCGAAGGCTCTACGCCACGTATCGTGCCACGAAAGCGTCGGCCATCGGGCAGGGCAAACCAATGCAGCGCCCCAAGGCGGTAGAGATGGGCGTGATAATCCTCCTGCAAGGTTTGCTCATCGCCCCCACGCAGCTGCTCATAGCGGGCCATAAGGTGTTTGGCAAGGTTTTCCAGTACCTCCTCGCGGTCGAACTCGAAGCGACGCGCCTGATGCATCGAGATGGGGTTGGGCAAATCTGCCGAGAACGCCGTCTGGTTTACATTCAGGCCTATGCCTGCTATCGTGCGAGCTATGCCTGCACCCTGCAACTTATGCTCGATGAGGATTCCCGCTACCTTGCGGTTGCAGATGTATATGTCGTTTGTCCACTTGATATGTGCCGTGATGCCATACTCCTCCAGCATATCGACCACACCCAACGCTACGGCCTCCGACAGAAGAAACTGCTTTGTAGGGTCGAGAAACTTAGGCTCAAGAACGAGCGTGAGGGTGAGGTTCTGGCTCTCGGCACTCTCCCATTTGTGACCACGCTGACCACGGCCAGCCGTCTGGCGCTCGGCAAGGATAATATCGCCCTCACGGTATGAGGGTTTTACGGCCTCGTCGTTGGTCGAGGTGAGTTGTGGAAATCGGTAAATCATTTGTTATTCAGGATTTTCGGCAAAGTAACGCCACAGCGGTGCAACGTTCAGGCACTGTATAATCTGTTCGTTGTCGAGCAGGCTGCGCACCTCCTCGCGCGACATCAGATGCACCTCGATATCCTCCGAGGCCTCGGTCTGCTGCTCGCTGATGCGCTCCACGCCCGTAGCAAGGAACGTATAGGTAAAGTTGTTCTGATTCGATGGATTGGGGGCAACCTTCATAAACTGTCGCCACTCGCCACCGCCATAGCCCGCCTCCTCCAAAAGCTCTCGACGGGCACTCTGTTCGGGCGTCTCGCCCTCTTCGCAACCACCAGCCACCAGCTCATAACGTGTCTGCCCGACACCGTGGCGATATTGGCTAATCATCACAAACTCGCCCTCGCGTGTTATAGCGATAATATTCACCCAATCAGAGAACTCAAATACATACCACTCAGGCACCACCACACCCGTAGGCAGCTGCACCCTGTCGCAACGCACCGTACACCACGGGCGACGGATGAGATACTCGCTTGCGAGCACCTTGAATGGACGATGTTCGGGATTTTTCATAAAAAACGAGGTTGCGGCTCCAAAACCAGAAGCCTATTTGCTTATTTACTCTAATTATTTTGCGATAAATATCGCTCAAAGATACGAAAATATGCCAAAAAGCAGAGTAACACAACCAAAAATTCCTACCTTTGTAGCCTATTATTCAACTTTAAGCAAGTTAGGTTTATGAAGGTATACAAATTTGGAGGTGCATCGGTGCGCAATGCCGATGGTGTGCGTAACCTCGCCCACATCGTTGAGGAGGAGGATAGTCTGTTTATTATCGTCTCGGCTATGGGTAAGACGACAAACGCTCTGGAGCGTGTCTTTGCTCACATGCAGAACGGCCGAAAAGAGGAGGCAAACGAGGAGATAAAACAGATTCAGGCCTACCACGCTGAGATTGTCGACGACTTGTGGGGCGAGCATACCGACATAAACGAGGTGACGCTCCTATTCGGTCAGCTGCGCAACATCGTCAACGACATCGTATATCGCCAGACAGATGCCGAGCTGTGGTACGACACCATCGTGGCTTTCGGTGAGCTTATCTCGACAACCATCATATCAAAATATCTCAACCACGTAGGTACCCGCAACCGCTGGATTGATATGCGTACAACGCTGCTGACAAACCAGCGCCATAAGGACGCCAACGTGGACATCAAGGCCTCGAAGCATCGTCTGCGTGCCGCCATCGAGAATACGGGCGTGGGTGTATTCGTAGGTCAGGGATTTATCGGAGGTGCTCCCGACGGCACAACGACAACACTGGGCCGCGAGGGCTCGGACTACTCGGCTGCCGTGGTGGCAAATATCCTGATGGCGGAGTCTATGTCGGTGTGGAAGGATGTGGAGGGCGTGCTGAATGCCG
>CAYLRH010000193.1:0-3323 GCA_964385905.1 uncultured Alistipes sp. | reverse complement strand
GATTGTGCATACACCTCACCCTCCACAGCCGAGAACCAGAATGTGTCGGTAAATGTATATGCCAAAGCACCTATGGCACCTGCTCCCAAAGCGGCAATCTTATGTGCATCGGTAAACTCGCGGCCACCAGCCGTGAGCATACGACGAGCCAAATGGGTGATTGTCCAGAAGAGGAACAGAATACAGAATGCACTTGATATGCAGTTCATTGCATTGACCATGTGCGGCACATAATGCGTCGAGGGTGCAAACAGCGTGGCAATGCGCGCCAAGAGCATGAATAGTGGCGCTCCGGGAGGGTGTCCTACCTCCAACTTATATGATGTGGCGATGAACTCGGCGCAGTCCCAAAGACTCGACGAGGGCTCCATTGTAAGCAGATATGTCGCAGCGGCAATAAAAAAGACCGCCCAGCCGACCAATCTATCCCAACGTTTGAAATTCATAATTTGCAGTTAAATGTTATAAAGCCTTGATAACTTTCTACTCCCAATTTATTGTGCGTCGGCAGGGTAGTTGACCTCGTTAATCACCTTGCCGTCCTTGATGCGTATCCAAGTCTTGATAGAACGCTCACCCTCGGTAATCTCGATTACGCGGGCACCATTGCCCTCAGGGATGTCGTGGTAAACGGTTGCTCCACCTGTAAAACGACCGTAGCCGAGGAGTATGCCGCGCCAATCCACTACGTAGTCGTTCACGTGGTCATGACCTACGAATACGCCCATCACATCGCCAGCCTCCAGCATTGCAGCGGCCAGTCCGGTGTTAATCTCAGGTGAGCAGGCCTTCTCCTTGCGTGTGCCGACAAAGTATGAACCCTCATTCTGCACAGCCTCGTGGAACTCAGGCAGGGGAATGTGGAAGAATGCAAGTGCCGGCACGGGCTTGCCTCCGTTAGCCTCGGTGAAGAGTTTGCTTGTGCGGCGATACCACTCCACCTGGTCGTGCTTAATCCAGTCGTAACCCTTCACCACATCCTTCATGGGCGAGTATGAGTTGCTGTCGAAGATGTACAATACGGCTGCATCGCGCTTGCCGTCAGCCGACTTTACGGTGAGAGTGTAGTTTGTTACACCTGTGATACCCTCGGTCGTAGAGGTGAGGTTGCCAGCCTTTGTTGCGATGTATGCCGACAGCTCTTTACGATTCAGGTCCTGCTCGTCGTCGTGATTACCCCACGTTACAGCAAAAGGAATACCACGTGTAACGGCAGCCTCCAAAGCCTTGTCCAAACCCTCTCGTGCGGGCTTTGCGAAGATTAAATCGCCCGTAAATACCACTAAGTCGGGCTTCTCGGCATCCAACACCTCGGCCATGCGCTCGCCTGCTACATCCGATGCGGGGTTGCCATATTTCCAATGAATGTCGGTGAACTGTACAATCTTGAATTTGTGGTTTGCGTTAAATTTCAGCTGGTTACCCTGTGCAAACGCTGTTGTTGCGCACATGAGTACAAGCACTGCAGTGCAGAATAATTTGTTGAAAAGTTTCATATTGTAGTTGTTAATTTATTTCCTAAACTGCAAAGATACAAAATTAACGTTAAATATCTAAAGATATTTTCGATTGCCTCTGTTTTGTGCCCAAATATTGTGTCGTTCAAGGCGTCGCCTACATTTGCGTTGCTTAAATTGGGTAATTTTCGGTGTAGCGTTTCGCAATTCGCCGAAAATTACCTAATTTTGTAAAAAATATAGTGAAACGCTTTATGAAACGGGTATTACTACTTCTGTCGTTTGTGTTTGCAGCTCTTTCGACGCAGGCTGCGGATTACAATATATTGAAATATGGAGCTGTTAGCGATACTACCAAGCTGAGTACTAAGGCTGTGCAACGAGCTATTGACGCTTGTGCGGTGGCAGGTGGTGGCAGAGTAGTTGTCCCTGCGGGAAACTACAAAATAGGCTCTATCTTCCTAAAGAGTAATGTGCATCTTTATCTGGAGCAGGGTGCTACATTGTACGGAAGTACAAAACTCGAAGATTATCAGTTTGTTAAAACAGATTATGTATCACTTCGAACTCAGCAGCAGACCATCCAGCTCATATTTGCCGATAAGGTTAGTAATGTGGCGATTGATGGTTATGGCACTATTGATGGTAGAGGTCGTGTATTCAAGAAGAGTGCAGAAACCGATGAGGGAATTACCCGTCCGCATCTGCTTAGATTTATCCAGAGTCAGGATATTACCATTCGTAACATCACGCTCCGTAATTCGGGTTGCTGGATGCAGCATTTTTTGGCGTGCGACAGAGTGAAGATTGATGGTGTGACAATCTACAATCGTAGCACCCATAACAACGATGCACTCGATTTGGATGGTTGCCACGATGTTGTGGTAACGAATTTGATATCAGACTCGGACGATGACGGAATTACTCTGAAAAGTACCTCGCCCCGCTTGTGCGAGAATATTACAATCTCTAATTGCATCGTTTCGACGCACTGCAACGCTATTAAGTTGGGCACAGAGACAAATGGCGGTTTCCGCAATATCAACATCTCTAACATTGTGGTGAAGCCAAGTTCCGACCAACAGACGAAGATTTTTGGTAGATGGAATGGAATCTCGGCTATCTCGCTTGAGATGGTCGACGGCGGTGTTCTGGAGAATGTGAATGTAAACAATATCGTTGTTGAGGGTACAGAATCACCCATCTTCATCCGTTTGGGTAATCGTGCCCGCGGATATAAGGAGGGCCTTGCAGTGACAAATGTCGGCAAGATTAATGGCGTGCGTATCAGCAATGTTCAGGTGCGTAATGCGGGACCAACGGGTTGCTCAATTACTGGCTTGCCCGATTATCCGGTTGAGAATATACACTTGGATAATATCTCTATTCATCACAATGGAGGTGTTAAGGCCGAGGCGTTGCCGGAAATCGAGGAGAGAGTTGCCTATGAGCGCGAGAAGAGTTACCCAGAGGCTACTATGTGGGGTGTACTTCCTGCTAAGGGATTTTTCGTGCGCCACGCTCGTAATGTGAAGTTTACAAGTATTGAGATAGAGACCCAGGAGGAGGATGTTCGCGATAATTTTGTAATGATAGACGTAAAGGAATAGAAATAAATAAAATAGATATATTATGGATTCAAAACTCAGTTTATACAATACGCTCACACGCCGCAAGGAGGTGTTTGAGCCTTTGAACGAAGGCCGCGTGGGTATGTACGTCTGCGGTCCTACCGTATATGGCGACCCGCACTTGGGCCACGCCCGTCCCTCGATTACTTTCGACCTTATGTTCCGCTACCTGAAGTCTTTAGGCTATAAGGTGCGTTATGTTCGCAACATCACCGACGTAGGCCACCTCGAGCAC
>CAYLRH010000192.1:0-3333 GCA_964385905.1 uncultured Alistipes sp. | reverse complement strand
TCTTGCTTTTTCTCTGCTGTTAAATAAGCCATAAAAAAATAAGATTTTATGGGCCTTGCCGCCATCTTTCCAGAACGGCTTTGACCCTGGTTCCACTCCACGATGCATTCCCCTTACCGTGAATAACACCGGAGCGTGCCACAAAATTACTCCTAATTTGCTTAAGAGCCAAATATTTTAGTCTTAAAAATATTATTTTTTTATCTGTTTATTTCCGTTTTGTCTTAAAGATGTTAATTTTTTCCGAAATATGTGTATATTTGCACAAAGATGATGTGCTGCGGCGGCCGTTTTTGACCTTGTAAACAATGCGACGTAGCTGAGGCACTGAAGTGATTTTAAAGACAAGATGATGCGTAAGATTCTCGCTATAATGCCTATTGGGTTGGTGCTGTTTGTCATGATGTTTTCGTTTTGGTCATGCAACAAGAGCGCTCCGACTTACATTCGCGTCGAGGGGCAGATGCTCGGAACATTCATGCAGGTGAGTGCATGTACCGACCACCCTTCGTCGGAGATTTATGCGCTGATGATGCAGATTGATTCCGCAGCCAAGCGTTCGATGTCGATATTCGACAAGAACTCGCTGCTGAGCCGCGTCAACCGTAACGAAACGGATTCATTGGATGAGCATATAATCTACTGTTTGGAGCTTTCGCGTGGCGTGAGTGAAATTAGTGGCGGTGCTTACGATGTAACGATTGCTCCACTCGTCGAGGCGTACGGCTTTGCCGGCAAGGAGCGTCAGGCGGAGGTGAATGTCGATTCGCTATTGGAGTTTGTCGGCATCGACAAGGTCCGTGTCGAGCAGAATCGTTTGGTGAAGGCGGATAGTCGCTTGCGCCTCGATTTCAACTCCATAGCTAAAGGCTATGTTGTTGATATGGCTGCTCGTGAGCTGGAGCGTTTGGGTATAGAGAATTATTTGGTCGATATTGGTGGCGAAGTACGATGCCGTGGCATGAATGCCAAGGGCGGGGCTTGGAGAGTGGGTATTGAGACACCCTTTGATGGGAATAACACCCCCGGAGCTTATGTGCAGCAGGTTATCTCGCTAACGGATTGCTCGATGGCTACATCAGGAAACTATCGACGTTTTTATCTTGATGCCGAAGGGCGTAAGGTGGCACATACGATTGACCCCCATACGGGGCAAAGCGTCGTCACAGATCTTTTGTCGGCTACGGTTGTGGCTCCGACATGTGCCGAGGCGGATGCCTTTGGTACAATGTTTATGGCTGTGGGGTTGAATCAGGCTATCAACCTTGCACGCGAGTTGGAAGAGCGTGGAGTGATGGTCTATTTCATCACTGCGGGTGAGGGAGATGAGTTTGATGTCTATTACTCACCTGCGTTGGCTTCGGCGCTTAAGAGTACCGAGGGCGCACGCGTGATAGAGTAGTAGCGTCAAGAGACTTTGACAGAAGGAGAAAAATTCTATGAAGAGAGCAATATTACTATATAATAATCAGGCCGGTAGAGGAACCGTTGAGCGTAGCCTGGATAAGATTACGGAGATCTTCTATGAGGCCGGTTACCAAATGCAGGCTGTGCCTATCGATTTTGAAGGTAACCCATATAAAGGTTATGAGGATGTTGATTTGGCGGTGGTGGCAGGAGGCGATGGAACGTTTAATTATGCTGTTAACAGCATGATGCGCAATGGCCTGTCGCTTACGCTCGGAGTGCTACCAGCAGGTACTGCAAACGATTTTGCTGGGGCCTTGGGGATGTCCAAAAACCTCCTGAAGGCAGCCCGACAGATTGCATACGGAACGCCAGAGCCTATCGATTGCGGAAAGGTTGAGCAGATAGGTAATCCGGATGTCCCGGCTATCTATTTTGTTAATATTTTCAGTTTCGGAATATTTACCACCACATCACAACATACCCCCGAAAAGTTGAAACAAATCATGGGGCGTGCGGCCTATATGTTTGAGAGCTTCAAGGAGTTGAAAAAACAGCATGGCATCCCGCTTACCATAACCAGCGACGATGAGTCGTTCTACTATCCCACGCTTATGGGACTGGTATTCAATGGCGAGACGGCTGGTCGTATGCCTTTGGCTCGTATGGCCAATCTGCGTGACGGAGAGTTTGATTGTCTGTTCCTTCGTAAGCGTGATACGGCCTTCCAGTCGGCGTGTGATATGTTGCTCTATGTGCTTGGCGTAAAGACCGATGCGGTGAAATATATTCGTGCGAGTGAGCTTACGTTCGTCACCCCCACCAGCGAGGCAACCGATGTCGATGGGCAGAGTGGCGGGCGATTCCCAATGAGGGTCAGTTGCCTGCGGGGAGCGCTTACTATCGTCTGTCCTCACGAGGACACCTGATGAGACGAAAATTTTATTATATATGGAGAGAAAGATTAATAGTGAGGGAGTTAGTAAAGTTTCAGTTTCAAAATTCAAAGATTATTTTTTAGAGGATGGTTTCTGTTCCGAGGATTTCGTGATGTCGCCCGTGTTGCGTTTTAAGACGATGGATGGTGAGCCGCGAATAATCGAAGGAATGACAGTGGGAGTGATTTGTAATGGTACAGCCAAGGTGGTGATTAATGATCGTGCCTTTGAGTTGCGCCCCAATTCGTTGTTCCTGTTACGACCCGACTCAAAAATATCATCTTTCAGATGTACAAAGGCCTGCATGGGTTATTTTGCGACCTACTCATCGACATTTATCGACTCGATGAAGCTCGATACATCAGATATCCTATCGGTGGATGTGATGTTTAGCATGAAACCATGCTTTGATGCCAATGGCGAGGAGGTGGCCGCTCTGCACGACATTGCCGCTACGGTGCGATCGATTGCCGGCAGGGGAGGACTGATGTATGAAAATAAGATTATGACATCGCTTCTTTCGTCGTTTTTCTATGTCGTAGCCTCAATTATCAACAAGAGCGCCTCAAGCGGTGCGACCAAGATTGACGGGTCACGTGCCGACGAGCTGATGCATCTCTTTATCGCGGAACTTAGTGCTTCGTGCGAGCGAGAGCGTAGCGTGGAGTATTATGCCAAGCAGTTGGGTATAACGCCTAAGTATCTGTCGCTGATATGCAAGAAGAAGGTGGGGAAGAACGCCTCGAAGGTTATTGATGGCGCGGTGGTGAATAAGGCTAAGGAGTTGCTGGCACACTCGGGCATGAGTGTTCAGGAGGTGTCGGAGCGTCTGAATTTTGTGTCGCAGTCCTTCTTCGGCAAATACTTCAAACAGCGCACTGGTATATCGCCTTCGCGTTATAAGGTGCAAAGTTGATGTTGTTTGATTTTGGACAAAAAATTACGGTTCACGGAGCAAAAAAAGCGAAAAAGTACGTTAGTCACTGAC
>CAYLRH010000191.1:0-3384 GCA_964385905.1 uncultured Alistipes sp. | reverse complement strand
AATCCCTGCCGTAGATTAATTTTTTCGGCTCAAAGGGCGGTTTGGAGTCTCTTTTTTAAGTTAGTCCCACATCATTACGGTCTGTACCTGCTCGTTAAACTCCTCCTGAGAGGTGTTTAGGCGGCTATTGCACGCCGGACAGCGTATTGGTGACTCTGTCTCCACGTAACTTTCGCACCCGACACATCGAGGCAACATTCCCATCGATTCATCCTGGCTGTAATTGAATTCAGCGCCACAGTGGCGACATTTGATAACATAAGCGATTCCCATAGTTGTAAAGTTTTAAGTTGTTATTCTCCCCATTTCTTGTCTCCGCCAATGATATATAATAAGACATTGGCCGACATGGCGATAATTACTAAAATTAAGAACATACGGCTTAATAGTTGTATTCCCTGTTCCCGAATAACATGCCAATGATTTCGGCGCCCAGACCAATTAATACGAGTATTGCAAACAGCATAGTTGTAAATGTTAATTGTTATTGTTTCTGGTGCAAAATAACGACAATGTTGTGTCAACTTGTGACACAACAAAAACTTTTCTTAAAAATGTGGGGATTTTTTTTACTTTCTTGTGGCTTGAGGCCAATATTTTACCACATAATTGGCTAAATAATGTTCCAATTCAGGGGTGTCAATGATGCGAATATCATCCATGAGGCCAACGACAAAGCGGGCCACGCCAGCATAGTCGGCCACCTCGGTGTCGATAATCCAGTGGCCATCATCGCCGAGTGAAAGTTGTTGTTCAGCCAGCGGATACTCCTCAAGGAGCAGATTGCGCGATAATATGCCTAATGATAGACGCACGCGATGACGTTCACGTCCGTTCATGCGGAATATATCAATAAAACCCTTTTCGTGCATATCTTCGTATTGCCACTCGGTCGTAGTAATCTCCACCGAGTCGATGCGTGCGAGTTTGAATAGCTTGCAGCTCTTGCTGTCGGTGTCGAAGCACCATACCTGAACGTAGTTGGTTGTGAATGCAAAAGGTTCTACAAGACGGTCGCGCACAGCTCCTCCGTGCGATGAGCGGTATGAGTGCAATACGACCTGACGATGCTCCTCGATGGCATTTATTAGGTCGTGTACCGTAGCTGCATTGTTGCCACGCACGATGGTGTCGGCCAGAATCTTGTTGTCGTAAACGGAGTATAATTTGCGCTTTAGATTCTGTTTGAGAAGGTTGGTGTCGTCAATACTCTCGATGGCGCGTTTTAAAATAACGGCCTCCTCCTCGGTAAAGTGGACCAACTGAGATATATCCTTAAAATGTGGCGACTCCTTATCAAGACGGATATGATTTCCGCTCTTCTTGATAACGAAGCCAGCCTCACGGAAAGTGTCGATATAACGATAGATTGTACGCCTTGACATATCAAGGCGCTCGGCCATCTCGTCCACCGTATATGACGTGTTGGCTGTAAGCATCTTCATTAGACGTAATACTCTCTCTATCTTAGGTTGGTCCATAGTGCAAATATAGGGAAAAATTGTCAAACAAGGCTCTTTTGGCGTCTGGCTTGCCCACGAAATGCTCATTTACCAATATGTAAACTTCGCTTTCTCAGTCTGCGACCAGCCTCAAAATAGCTCTTGTTATACAATTTTTTGTAAGTGCTGTCAACAAGGCTCTTTTGGCGTCTGGCTTGCCCACGAAATGCTCATTTGTATTAACAGAAAAAGGTGCTCAACTCAATGAACACCTTTTTATATTGAATTTTCCATCAAATTATCCTGCGATAATCAGCTTCTCAATCTCCTCAATCTGGTTGCGGAATATCTTGTCGGTTTCGATAAGGTTTGTAACATTCTTGCAAGAGTGCAAAACGGTTGCATGGTTACGGCCTCCGATAGCTGAGCCGATAGCAGTCAGCGGCAGCTTTGTGTGCTGCTTAGCCAGATACATTGCAATCTGTCGAGCCTGCGCTACCTCGCGGGTACGCTTTGACGAGTTAAAACTCTGCTCATCAATATCGAAATATTGGCACACAATCTCGGTGATACGATTCACAGAAATCTCCTTCTGCGACATGTGTACATATGCCTTTAGTACCTCCTTTGCCAGCGATGTCGAGAAACGACGATTCATATATTGCGCATTCGCTTTCAGTGAGAGCAATGCACCCTCGATCTCGCGGATGTTGGCTGAGATGTTATCTGCCAAATATGTAACGACCTCATCGGGAAGAGCTACACCCATCATCTCCGACTTCGAGCGGATAATCTTCATCTTCGTTTCGTAGTCGGGCGTGTCGATTTTTGCCGAGAGTCCCCACTTGAAACGGGTGAGCAGTCGCTGCTCAATATCTTTCAACTCTACGGGAGGTTTATCTGATGTGAGGATAATCTGCTTACCCGCCAGCTGAAGGTGGTTGAAGATATTGAAGAATGCGTTCTGTGTTCCCAGTTTGCCCGTTAGCTCCTGAATATCGTCGATAATAAGCACGTCAATCATCTGATAGAAACGGATGAAATCGTTAATCTCACCATTCTTGTATGCAGTCTGGAACTGTGCTTGGAACTTATTTGTCGATACGTACAAAACCTGCAATTCCGGATGACGCTCGCGTACCTCATGGCCGATGGCCTGCACGATGTGAGTCTTACCCAGTCCCGATGCTCCATATATATATAATGGATTGAAGGGTGAAGATCCGGGTGTCAATGCTACGGTCTTACCTGCTGAACGTGCCAAACGGTTGCACTCGCCCTCCACGTGGGTGGTAAATGTATATCTGGGGTTGAGCTGAGGGTCGATTGATAGCTTCTTCAGTCCGGGGATTACAAAGGGGTTTTTGGGCAGATTCTGCGTGTCGGTCTGTGCCACATATTGTGATATGGGCGTGGTGTCAACATTAGTCGTTACTGCGATCTTCTCCTCGTTGTTGGGGATGGCGTAGTAAAGACGAGTCTGCTTGCCGAACATCTGCAATATAATAGGGAATATCTTGCGATAGTTCTGCTCGATATACTTGGCAAAACTCTCGTTGGGTACTCTTAGTCGAAGGTTTGTGCCATCGAACTCCAGCGGCTTGATAGGTGCAAACCAAGTTGAGAACTCTTCTTGAGAGGTCTGATCCTTGATTTTATTCAGGCAAGCCTGCCATACTTCGTTGTATGCTTGAGAGTTTACCATTATTATATTGTAAAAATAGGTTCTTGTTAGTAAAAATATGTTATCTTTGGTGCGAATTTTGTCCCTACCGCCCTTTTTGCTAAAGGCGGCAGATGAAAAACTCGAATTGTCGCTGATTGCTTTTCTTTGACATTGCAAAGTTGTGAATAAATTATTTAAAATAAATATCCTTTGCACTTGTTTTTTATCTTTTTTTATATATAGAAAGATAATGCTTTTTTTTTGGCCGTATTTTTA
>CAYLRH010000190.1:0-3396 GCA_964385905.1 uncultured Alistipes sp. | reverse complement strand
CTCTCGACAACCTCCGAAATCTGTCCCGGCTTCAACTTCTCCAACGCATCGGCATAAGGCTTCGTAAGCTGTGACAACGGTCCAGGGCTAAGCTCACCACCTCGCATGGCGCTACCTGGGTCGAGAGAGTAGGTACGAGCCAAAACTGCCATACTCGACTTACCAGAGATGATACGCTCACGCATCTCCAACAAACGCTCGCGGGTACGACGCTTGGCATCCTCCTGCGAAGAGGGGAAGCGGACAATCTGCGCATACACATACTGCTCTGGAACAAGCGGACGCTCGTCCTCCTTCATATTATTGAAATATGTCTCTACCTCTCCCGGAGTTACAACCACATTCGAGATAACCTGTTGCTGCATGGCGCGCGCATACTCCTGCTCGGTGATACGCTGACGCAGAATCTCACGATAGTTAAAGACTGCCATGTGCTCACGTGACTCCAACTCAGCAATAGAGCCAGCCTCGGCAATCATAGCCTGCAACTGCTCCTCCACATAGGTATCCACCGCAGGGGGAGTAAGAGAGTCGATAAGGGCCTGACTATAAAGCAATTTCTGACGCATAAGAGCCTCCAGGCTCTCATTCATGGGATCACGGTCGGTGGTATAACCCTGCTGACGACGCTGCTCAACGATTGCGTTAGCATAGGTCTCTACCTCAGAATAGAGGATAGCCGATCCTCCTACAACAGCCACAACACGGTCCAGTACGACCTGTCGTTTTTGAGCCGTAAGCACTCCCGCCGACATCATTACGGCGACAAATGCAAGCACGGCTAAAGTTCTTTTCTTCAACATAATATTTAGTTACTATTTTACTCTTTTCGCAATTAATTTGTCGGCTTATCACTCTCTTGCTCACTGGCCGACTCGCTCTCCTTGTATATTCGCACATGCTCCTCCTTAAGAGCCTGCTCCACGATACTCTCCTCGTGGGCCTTGATAATCTCGCTACGACGTTGAGTTACCAATATACGACGAATATTCTCTGCGACCAACTCCAATGGAGCCACATTACCCTTGCGGCACACCGAAGTAAAGTCGAAATAATAACGGACATCGTTGGCCTTCATCTCCTGAATACCCAACTTGTCCAACAAATAATCATACTCCTGCGTGCGTGTGGTAGGCAGATTAGCCAAGAAATCGGCGAAATTAACCCACTCTGCACGATTGTCAACAACCTGAAAACCATTCTTTTCGCACACCTCCGAGAAGGTCTTGTCGTCACTTTGTGATGTAGCAGCCTTACGCATCTGCTCCATAAGTTTCTTGCTCTGGCGATATGTGGCGGGGAAGCATACAATACGCCCCTTCACCAGCGTACGGTCAAGGACAAAATCCGACTTGTGGGTATTATAATACTCGGCCACATCCTCGTCCGTAACGTTACCATCCATCTGCTGGTCAACGTAATATTGGTCAACCTTACTTGTCAGCAACGACTGGCGGTAATCCTCTACCAGTTTCTCTATATCCTTCTCCGAGCTTGAGAACAGGCGGTTGGCCTCCTCGACCTTAAGTTGGCGTACAATCCACTTATCGACATACTGTTTCACGAAGGCTGCACTATCCACACCCTTCAGGTTGGCAGGCATCACATCGGCCATATCGGCTTGCGTCAGCACGTTACGACCAACACGTGCAATCGTATCGTCACTCACCAGATAGTCTGGAAGCTCACGACACGATGTCACCCCAAGCAGGGCAACAAAAAGCAATATATCAACCAATCGGCGCATAATATTCGACAAAGATAGCTTTTTTACTTGAAATTAACGTAGATATTGCCGAGATTATTACACTTTGAGTTGAGATTTATCGCTTTTAATGCCATTAACGACTCTTCCCATGCGTACTAACATCACCAATGACACCACCGCACAGAAGATATAAACACTCCAATACGCAGCACCGCCACCCAATAGTTCACGCAGTGTCACATCGCCCAAATCCACCGAGTGCAGGAAGCAGGCCGTAATATTATTCATGGCATGTAACGTTATAACCATCACCAACGAGCGATAGCGCAGATAGAAGTAGCTCAACACCAGTCCGCTGAATGTTGCCGTCATGATTACCGATGGAATCATATGCACCAATCCGAAAATTACCGCCGACACAATCCACGCCACAAGGCCGCCATACAATCGGCGCAGGATACCCGCCGTATATCCGCGGAAGATAATCTCCTCAAAAACAGGGGCTAAGAACACGGCTGAGACGAGCAGCCATCCGCCACCGCCCAAACCGCTTTGATCTCCGGACAGCAACGAGGCGACAGGCTCAACGGCTATGCTGATGCACCACATAAGTATATAACCGCACAACAACCTAAACGGAGATGCCCACCCCGGAGCACGGAATGAGAGCATATATCGCCACCCTCTCAAGCGACCATATATCCACAACATGGCGAAACACAAGGCCATGGAGATGGCGTAGCTGATAGCCACAAAACGAGCCTGCATAGACTCGGCAGCCTCCAAGACATCGGCATCGAAACTGGTGGTATATGCTTCACCCGGAAGACGCACACCCAAGGCTGAGCATATTATGCCACCAAGCGCCTGCGACACCACAAAAAACAGCAGGACAACCACAATATCAACCCACCCCACTTTGGGTGCTGCATTGGCATTGGTTGTTACCTCCGTCTTATCATTATCCACCGCATCAGGACTCTTTACGCCCTCTTTATTAACATCTTCGGCCATAATTCGAAAATTTGTCAATTGGTTATACCGACCACAAAGTTAAGCATTTTTCGGCAATCGTTGTTTTATTTAATTTAATTTCACTAAATTTGTCCGATTATATCCTATCTTTTCACCCGAAGGTTCAACCTTTGGAATAAAGAGGAAGTAAACAAGTATGAATTTTAGAGAACTCAATATCGGATGGCAAAAGTTATAGCATTGGCAAACCAAAAAGGCGGTGTCGGAAAAACCACCACCGCAATCAACCTCGCAGCATCGTTGGCACTGCTGGGCAAGAAAGTTCTGTTGCTGGATGCCGACCCACAGGCAAACGCCACATCGGGTCTGGGATTCGACATCGACATGGACGGTATATATGAGTGCTTGGTAGGCGAAAAACGTGCCGAGGAGGTTATTTTGCAGAGCCCCGATATCAAAAAGTTGTGGGTACTCCCCTCAAGCATTCAGCTCGTAGCTGCCGACACAGAGCTGCCGAAGATGGAGAATGCACATTATATTATTAAGAGCGTCATCGAGCCTATCCGTGATAAGTTCGACTACATCTTCATCGACTGCTCGCCATCGCTGGGCTATACAACCGTGAATATCCTTACGGCTGCCGACTCGGTATTGATCCCCGTGCAGTGCGAATATCTGGCTTTGGAGGGTTTGAGCAAGTTGCTTAACACAAT
>CAYLRH010000189.1:0-3408 GCA_964385905.1 uncultured Alistipes sp. | reverse complement strand
AGATAGTGGCGGTTGCCCTTATGGTTGCGGAAGAAGAGGTTTTTGCAGTGCTTCGAGCCATCCTGACGCCAATACTGGCGGGCAATTTCGATGGTGGGAGCTTCGGGGTGTTCGTAAACCGAGTATTCTATATCGTGTGCCGCCAAAAAGTCAAAGACACTCTGTCGGCGGAAGAAATTTTCGTTGCTCATAATTATCTCGATGCTACACCTAATACACCCTGACGATCCTTGGCCCACTCGTCCTGCGAGCGCAAGACCTGCTCGACGATGTCGCGCACAGCCCCCTTGCCACCGCCAAACTCCGACACATAGCGCGAAGCCTCGATAACCTCCGAGCAGGCATCGGCGGGACATACGGGTATGCCGACCAGCTCCATACACTCCAAATCGGGAATATCGTCGCCCATATAGATTGTTGTTGCGGGGTCGATATTGTAGTCGGCGAAGAACTCGTTCATAGCCGTAATCTTATCCATGCAGCTCAAGTACATACGCGTAACGCCCAGACGCTCCAGACGCGAGCGCAGCAGATTGCCGTGGCCACCCGAAATGACACACACCTTATAACCACGGCGCACGGCATAGGCTATGGCATAGCCATCCTTAGCGTTATATTTGCGGATGAAATCCGACCCGTCGCCGATAGGCATAATGCCGCCATCGGTCATCACACCATCGACATCAAAGACAAAGGCTTTGACCTTTGCTATCTCTTCCTTGAAGTTTGCCATATATATTCGGTTAACAGTTTATAAATCTCTTGCTGGTTTTCATCGGTGAGCATAGCCACGTGGCGCTCGGCAACAGCCTTATCACCCCTGACGGCAGGGCCTGTCTGCACATCATGCGGGCGTTCGGCCTCCACAGCCTTGGCGGCCGTCTCGGCAATGAGCGGGCGCAGAACATCGAAGGGAAGCCCCTCGCGCTCGGAGAGCAAATCGGTGGCCATAGAGTACAAGGCATTGACGAAGTTGCAGGCAAACACGCCCGTGAGGTGTATCTCGCGGCGACGCTTCGAGGTGGCACGATATACTCTCTGGCTCAGGGCATTGGCTACATACTCGATAGCCTGCGTGGTATCCTCGTCAGAGCCCTCGACAAACAGCGGCACAGCCGTGAAATCGACTCTGCGGCCTGCGGTAAAGGTCTGGAAGGGATACAGCACGCCCCTATCGCCATCGCCTAACGCATCCATGCCGACGCTGCCGGCCGTATGCACCACGATAGAGTCCTCACAACGACGTAACGACGAGGCTACTTCCTCAACGGCACGGTCGCTGACGGCAATGATATATATATCGGCATCGGCGGCCTCACTCATATCGGCACACCAGTCGCAACCAGCCAGCTGCGCCACAGCCTCGGCACGCACCTCATTGCGTGCTACAACCTGCACAAGCTCCAGCGAAAAGGAGTCGGCCACAGCTACGGCCACCGACTCGGCGACATTGCCACTGCCGACAACGACGACAGTGCGGGGGGTATTTACTCTACTCATTATATGATATTTCCAAAATAAGTTTATTATCTTCACTCTCAGCCGCATGGCGCTTCACTCCCTCGATGGCACTCTCGGCACGACGGGCCACGGCAACGCCATACATATCCTCGGTCGGGCCCTCAGTATGGCTCTCGATGGCCGAGAGAACATCGCAGACACGCAGCGTGGAGATGTCGCGTGCAGGGGCGTAGGCAACGTCGTACTCCACCTCGTCGCAACGCACCTCGTTCAACACCTCGGCAGCAACCAGTTGCGACACCAGCTTGCTGGCTATACGTGTCGGCAAGGACAAGCCCTCGCGGATGGCAACCATAGGCACCGCACCCTCGCCCTGATGGAAGGCACGCGCCACGAAGGCGGTGATGGCGACCATAAGTTTGCGGTTATCGTCGTGGCTGGTCGAGGGGAGCTTGCGCTCCTCGTCGAAGCGTTTCTCGTTTTGCAGGGCAAACGACAGCTCGCAGCCAATAAGCAATATGCTCCACGAATTCTGCATCCACAACAGGAACAACGGCAGAGCCGCGAAGCTACCGTAGATGGCGTTATATGAGGTCATCCACTTCAACAGATAGACGTAGATGGCCTGAAAAACAAAGAAGCACGAGCCAGCCATCACGCCCGCCAAAGCAGCCGAACGCAGGCGCACCTTAGTGTTGGGCAGCACAAGATAGACAAAGGCAAACATTGCCCACACCACAACAAGCGATAGGGCCTTCGAGCCGAGCTGCAGCCACACAGAGCCCTCGACACCCAACATCTCGCGGGCATACGAGCCAACGGAGGTGGCGATAATCCACAACAGCGGGGCGATGATGATGACGGTTATGTAGTCGCAATATTTACGCACGAGGTTGCGCGTGGACTTCACCTCCCAAATCTTGTTAAAGTTGGCCTCGATGCTCTCGAACATACGTATAACAGCCCAGAAGAGGGTGAGCAAGCTGACCGTAGCCACTACACCTCCCTGCGTGCGGGCGAGAGCCTTATTGGCGAAATCGACCATATAATCGACCACCTCAGGCATCTGCGGCAGCAGCGAGTAGAGATTCTCCACCAGACTCTCCACCAAACCGAAACCCTTCACCACGGCAAAGACCAACGCCAAGACGGGGACAATCGAGATGAGGGTATAGAATGTCAGAGCGGCACCCATATCCATAGTGCCGTGGGCCATCAACCCTTCGAGGGTGTATATCACCAGCTTGAGCGGGCGCACGGTCCATCCCAGTCCCGGTATGCGCGAAATGGGAGAGAGCATGTCGTAAAGAAATTTCAGCGGTTTGTGCATAGCTTTTCAATATTTGTTACGTCATTGCGACACGTAGATAAGTTTAGTCAGGTTGTATCGTGCGGTAAAATTACTCTCGCCTCTGCGATGTTGGGCTACTCTTTCGTGAAGGCTACTGGTAACACCAACATACAAAACAGAATTATTCTCATTTGTGAGTATGTAGATATAATTGCTATTCATTTTATATGTGTATTACTACCATTCACAAAGGTAGATTGCCACGTTCATATCTTCTTCGGAAGATATTCCCTCGCAATGACGTTTTTATCTGTTTTCTCCTAATTATTCACGCGGTAGGCGCGTTGTACGCCGCGAATACGCATGATGGAGTGGATAAGCATATCGACAACCGTGGCGCTCGACACCTCGACGCTGATGGTGCCGTACATAGTGCCATCGCCACGCGACGAGAAGTTCAGGCCGCGGATGTTGAGCTTCATCTCGCGTGTGACAATCTCGGTAATCTGATTTGCCAGGCCCGGCATATCGGCTCCCGTAACGGCAATGGTGGCACGGAACGAGCCATCGGCACTGCTACGCCAGCGGGCATCCATAACGCGGTAGGGGTAGTTCTCCTTCAGGCGTGCGGCATTGGGGCAGTCGGTGCGGTGGAT
>CAYLRH010000188.1:0-3418 GCA_964385905.1 uncultured Alistipes sp. | reverse complement strand
AACTTTCCGCATAAACTTTTTATTCTTAGCGGATTATGAGATTATTCCAAAGATATCATATAAAGTACTAAATTGCATGAAAAAAGGACGAAAAAACTCTTCGCCCTTTTAAATTTCTTCTATGAATCTTACTCCTCTTCCGTATTGTATATTATTATCCTCTCGATAGCTCGCTGACATACGGGGCAAAACTGCGTGGCCACATTGTCGCGCATACGGCAAACCACGGCCGGTCGGTACATGCTTTTGGTCAGGTAACCGCCACCCTCATATACTCCTACGGTGTAGTTGTTCTTGCGTTTGTCGGTCGGCTCGGTGGGGATTTTTGTGCGTTTGTCGAGCATGTCTTTCCACTTTGAGTCGAAGTCGACTAACGTGGTGATATTCTGTTCCCACGGTTCATATCCGAGTTTGTATGTATTCTCGGTGTGGTCTGCCTGCTCGTAGAAATACTCATCGGCCAAAGCTCCGAACGAGTGGCCAAATTCATGCACAACAACGGGTTTGAACTGCGGGTTGTGTGCTGTGGTAAGGGTGTATGAGTTATATATGCCACCACCGCCGTATGTGTCTGTGTTTGCAAGTATTATCAGGTGTTCGTAATCTATGCCTGCGAGTGAGTCGTGAATCAGATGTACGCTGTTAGTCGTCAGGTAGCGCGGTGAGTAGAATGTGTGAAAATTTGAGTTTAGTGCCGTTTGTCGCCACACGCCATCCTGCGGAACGCTCACGTCGCTCTGCTTGGATTCGAGCTTCACGGCCACAACATTGAAGCGCTGCTTGTGTGATGCGAAAGGCTCATACCTAAATATCTCCTCACACGCTGTGCGGGCGTCGCGCATAAATATCTCCATATCCTCGGCTGCGTAACCTTCAGCAACGATAGCAATATCGATACACTCCTCGGCGCTACCACTCTTGAGTAGATACTCGTGTGGTGCGGTGGTGCGGTCGTTCATGTTACGTATCAGTTTGTCTGATGGGTCGATTTTGTGACGTAATGATGTCTGCTTTTTACCCTCGTTGTCGAGAAGTGTGATTTCTATAAAAACCTCCTGCTTGGGAAATGGTACAAGAAATGTAGCTTCAAAACTTTTGGTTACCTGTGTAGCCTCATCTGTTACCAGCCACTCTTGAAAGAGGCTTGAGAATGTTGTGCGGTAAATTGCTTTCCCGCTTGCCGAATCAATGATTTTCACCTCTCCATTGCCTCGTACGGGTACTTTGTCGAGGTTCACACGTCGCCCTGCCCAGCCGTCACATGTGGCGAGTTCATCGAGTGCCACAATCTGGCTTTGGGCATTGCCTGCGAAGATGTAATCGATGCGTAATGTCTTATTTGCGAAATAATCTGAAAAATTCTGCGCCGATACCATAGTGGCGGCAACGGCGCAGATAAGGCTTAAAAATAATCTTTTCATTACTTGTCTATTCTTGCTGTTCGGTGTCGGTAGAGAATTTATATCCCACGCCCTTGACCGTGATGATATGCTCTTCGCCAATCTTCTGGCGTAGCTTGCGGATGTGTACATCGATGGTGCGGTCGCCTACGACAACCTTATTGCCCCATACGCTGGTGTAAATCTCCTCGCGCGTGAAAAGCTTGTTGGGTTGCGAGTGCAATAGCTCAAGCAATGCAAACTCTTTGCGAGGCAGTATGATGGTCTGGTCGCCCTTGAGCACCTGATAGTGTTCGCGGTCGATTTTGATTTTGGCATTCTGCTCCTCAACGGGCTCGATGCGTTTGAGGATAGCCTGCACACGACTGCGCAAGATATTCATCTTTATAGGTTTATTGATTTTGTCGTCTGCGCCAGCGTCATAGCCCTGCAGCTGAGTCTCCTCGGTGCCTACGGCCGAGAGGAATACAATCATCACATTTTTCAGAGCAGGTGAACTCCTTAACGCCTTGCATGTCTCGATGCCATCCAGCACGGGCATCATCATGTCGAGCAGAATAAGGTGGGGCTTCACCTTAAGAGCAGTCTGCAATCCTTCGGCTCCGTTCGAAGCGGTAAAAACTTCGTAGCCGTCACGCATGAGGTTGTATTTCACAAACTCCAGAATATCGTCCTCGTCGTCGATGAGTAGTATGCGGTATCCCATATCAATGTTAATTTTCTACAAATGTACAAAATTCCCCGCAAAAAAACGGATAACGAAGAGATAAATTTCTTATATTTGCACATCATATATACTTAAGTATTGCGTTTAACGCTTAAACCAGTGAATGATGGCTACTGAAAATTCTAATTATGCGACTCCCGTGGAGTCTGTCGGTGTTGCCGACGATGCGCTTGATGTAACTGACGTGGAGAATAGAGCTGCTGAGGCTGATGTTACTCCCAATAGTGATGTAGAGGTTGCTGCCGAGGAGGTGGCAGCTGATTTTGCCGATGAGGATGCCGCTTTGGACGCAGAGCAGGCAGGCCTTGCTATCGGAGAGGAGACGGCCGAGGAGGAGGCCGCCGCAGAAGTTGACAAGAACGACCTTAGCGGTAAGAGCAAGCAGGAACTTGTCGATATGTTCGCCTCTTTACTTGAGAGTGAGCCCGTGCAGACTCTCCGCAAGAGTGTAGAGGCTATTAAGATTGCATTCTACAAATTACACCGTGCCGAGGTGGATGCTGCACGCAAGGCTTTCGAGGCCGAGCAGGGTGAGGACGCAGAGTTTGTTCCCGTAGCAGACGCTTTGGAGGCTCGTTTGAAGGATTTGTTTAAGGAGTATCGTCGTCGTCGCGACGAATATATTGCCAACCTCGACTCTATCAAGGAGGAGAATCTTAAGGTTAAGCTGGCAATTATCGACGAGTTGAAGGAGCTGGTAAACTCTGACGAGACCTTGAATAATACCTTTGCCAAGTTCCGCGAATTGCAGCAGCGCTGGAAGGATACTGGCGTTGTTTCGCAGACCAAGGTGAAGGATTTGTGGGAGACATATAACCTCCATGTTGAGAATTTCTATAATTTCATCAAGATAAACAAGGAGTTGCGCGATTTAGACCTGAAGAAGAACTATGAGCAGAAACTCCAGCTCTGCGAGCAGGCAGAGGCATTGATGGTAGAGCCATCTATCGTTGAGGCTTTCCATAAGTTGCAGAAGTTGCACGACGAGTGGCGTGAGACAGGTCCCGTAGCCAACGAGTATAAGGAGGCTTTGTGGGAGCGTTTCAAGGCTGCGTCGAGCCGTATCAACAAGCAGCATCAGGAGTATTTCGACGGTATTAAGCAGGAGCAGGTAAAGAATCTGGAGCTTAAGAAGGAGCTTTGTGCCAAGACTGAGGCGCTGGCCGAGCAACCCTACACCTCTCGTAAAGAGTGGAACAAGGCGAGCGAGCGCCTGATTGAGATTCAGAAGATGTGGCGCACGATAGGCTTCGCTCCCAAGAAGGATAACACTCGCATCTACGAGCGTTTC
>CAYLRH010000187.1:0-3441 GCA_964385905.1 uncultured Alistipes sp. | reverse complement strand
ACCACAACCCGAAGGTCCAAGAATCGTCACAAACTCGCCCTTCTTCACATACAAACTAACATCATCCAACACCTGCTTGTCGCCAAAGCTCTTTGAAATATGGCTTAACTCGATGATGAAATTTGATTCTTTCATTTCTTAATCTAAATAAATCGGGATTAAATAAACCTGTTAACTATTTTGCCTTTCGGGCTAAAAACTTCACTGCGCCAACCACATCAAACTTCCACGTCAGGCCCACATTAAAGACGTGACGATTAGTGTAGTTATTTGATGCCCACACGGCGTGAAGGCGTATGCTCTTATCCTCTTTCAAGGGGAAATACTCCAATCCTGCACCATAATACAGATACTCTTTCTCACCCGTGAGGTACGCAGGCATGACGTAAGTATTCTCCTCATTTGCAGCCACTTTATCCTCAGCCGAGAGATACTCGCCCCAGAAATCATACGCCACGTCGGCAGGGGTATTCTCTACGCCAAACTTGCCGAATAGACGAAATGACTCACCGAAGTTATATGCGGGCTGCACAGCGACGGTGTAGTCCTTGCAAGACTCTTTGCCTCGGTCAGCAAAACGGACAATGCCGTCAACCATCAACTCGAAATCACCCACATAGAACATATTTCCCACGGCCAACATCTTCACAAAACGGCCCGGCTCATACTCCATGAAGTTCACAGACCAGATAGACTCGTAGCTATCCCACATACCGTACCACGCCAGGTTGTACGAGTACATATTCTCCTCTTTGGGAACATACGAGAATGGAGAGTTGGCCACCTGAAATGCCAAAGATGTGGTCTCGGCGTTATTTGTCCACGCAGCCGAAACGCCCCACTGCCAACAACTTATGCTATTGTAGAACATAGAGTTCATGTCGTAGTAGCAATCCAAGTCGTAGGCGTCGTACTCGAAGCTGCCGATAGCCAATGCGTCCTTGCCGGCTGTGAACGAGAAATTACCGACATCGTAGCTCAACGTCAACCAATTGGTTGCGTCGAAAACCGACGAGTCCTCGCCGTTAGATGATGATAGATAGTGATTAAAACTATAAGAAAAGTGCTTGCCGATTCTACCGTCAATGTTCAAAATCAAGCCATCGCCTCCGAACCCGCCGGTCTTACCGGAGGATTGATGCTCATAACCAAAGCGCGCGTCGAGAGAAATCTCGGGCACCCAATCTACAATGTTTTCAACAGTTACATCCTCCCCGGATGAAGACCCCGCCGTTGGCACACTACTATTCACTTCCTGCGCCCAAACCGTGGAGCCGGCCATGACAAACATGGTCCCCAAAAAGGTTAAGAGTCTCTTCATTAAGCAGTAAAATGGTTAATTACATAAGAGTATGTTTTAATTATGCACTTTGTTTGCTTTTAGCGTTAAAAAGATTTGCGGCTACAAGGCTCGCTTAATCACGAACTTACAACCGCAAATCCAATTACAAAAATAAAACAAAATATCGAATAAACAACCCCTTTAGGCAACTTTTTTTAATATTTTTTCAATTTATTAAATTTTGCCATGACGATATTTTAAATTTCTGTTGTATGATAAATACTTTCTGCGATAAAACTTGACAGAATGAAAAATAAATTTTATATTTGCAAGAAGGTGTGCGCTCCAATGTTTTCATGCCCATACCACAACCAAACTAAAACTTAAAAAAACAATCGAATTACGTAGGTTATGCTGCACTTAAGTGACGGCCACCAATATTGTAATTATGAAAGGATTACTTAAATTAGCACCAATTATGGCATCGGCCATTGTTCTGCTGTGCGCCACCACACCGCGACAGAACGTTAAGCCTATGTACACCACCGATATAGCCATCACCGCCGAGGGTAAGATGGTAATGACAAATAAGGGTACGAACGATGTTATCCTACTTGCGGCAGATGGTAAGCCGGAGCAGCGCTGGGAGTTTGAGGAGGCTCCGACGGGTGCCGCCATCTCGGAATCAACGGCATACATCACAAGTAGTCAGGATGAAGGCTACATCACCGCAATAGATATAAATAGCGACAACATACTCTATAAGAGTGCTACGGGAATGGGTGCCTGCACCCCAATCGTCAGCCCAGACAAGAGTCGTGTATATGTCCTGAATCGTTATAAGGCCACCGTCAGCGAGGTTGATGCTGCGTCGGGTAAGGTAGTGCGTGAAGCAGCTGTTTTGCGTGAGCCTTGCGCAGCCACGCTTACACCCGATGGCAAATATCTATACGTAAATAATTTCTTGCCCGCACAACGTGCCGACCTTGATTATGTAGCAGCGGATGTTTCTATCATTGACTGTACTACATTCCAGAAAATAAAGGATGTAAAACTTAGCAACGGAAGTAATGCTTTAAGAGGTATCGCGTGCTCTACGGATGGAAAATACGTATTCGTTTCTCACAATCTTGGCCGCTTCCAAGTACCTACGTCGCAGCTTCAGCAGGGCTGGATGAATACCAACGCCGTGAGCGTAATTGACACATCAACGCAAACGCTGATAGGCTCAATGTCTATCGACGAGCCCGACCGTGGAGCTGGAGGTGTATGGGATATTGCATGTAACGATGATTATTTGGTTGTATCTCAGTCGGGTACGCACGAGATTAGCATAATCGAATACGCTCCGATGATTGAGAAGCTGAAGGCCTATCCCGACCACTCGAAGATGGATTATGACCTCTATTTCATGCGAGGAATACGCACGCGCCTGCCAATCGAGGGCAATGGCCCGCGCAACATGACATTAAAGGATGGCAAACTGTACCTGCCTACCTATTTCTCTGATACACTGAATATTGTAAATATTGCCGACCAGAAGGTTGACTACATCGCATATAACCCACATCGCGTGGAATCGCCAACCGACATCGGCGAGCGAGCGTTTAATGATGCAGCGTTGTGCTTCCAGAATTGGCAATCTTGCAACGGCTGCCACCCTGGTGATGGCCGCACGGACGGCATGAACTGGGATTTGATGAACGACGGCATCGGCAACCCCAAAAACTGCAAGAGTATGTTGCTGAGCTTCGAGACTCCCATGTGTATGATTTCGGGTATCCGCGCCCACGCGGGATTGGCCGTAAGAGCTGGATATAAGTTTATTCAATTCTGTGATATTCCGGAAGATATAGCCGTTAATGTAGACGAGTACATCAAGTCGCTCAAGCCCCTACAAAGCCCATATCTTGTCAATGGCGAGCTCTCGGAGAAGGCCATGCAGGGACGTAAGGTATATGAGAAATATGGTTGCGCCAACTGCCACTCAGGTCCATATTATACCGACATGAAGATGCACCGCATAGGCGACGATATTGAGTTTGAGGAGGGTTGGGACACACCCACTCTTCGTGAGGTGTGGCGTACAGCTCCATACCTGTTTGATGGCCGTGCCGCAACGATGGAGGAGGTATTCACCGTCCACAAACATGGAATTG
>CAYLRH010000186.1:0-3444 GCA_964385905.1 uncultured Alistipes sp. | reverse complement strand
GTAGCCTAATACAAAAAAGGCGCTTCCCACGGGAGGCGCCTTTTTTGTGCCCATATATTTCGGAACTATATCTGTCCCCATATATTAATATTTGGTATTATCCTCAAAAAATCATAACTTTGCATGATAATATGCCTGTCGCGAGAGGCGGGCGCAAAACGAAACAAGACTATGGGATTTTTTGACCTTTTTAAGAAGAAAAAAGATAACACCGCGCCCGCGGCGACACCCGACGAGCAGGTCGTAGAGGCACAGCAGGCCGAGCGCGAGGAGCAAGCGCAAAAAGAGGAGCTTGCCGAGGGCTTGCAGAAGACCAAGACGGGCTTCTTCTCGAAGCTGGCACGCGCCGTAGCGGGCCGCTCGACCGTAGATGCCGACGTGTTGGATAACTTGGAGGAGGTGCTTATCACCTCGGATGTGGGTGTGGAGACAACCGTTAAAATCATCAACCACATCGAGGAGCGCATCGCACGCGACAAGTACATGAACACCTCGGAGCTGAACGCCATCCTGCGCGACGAGATTGCGCAGTTGATGGAGGAGTCGCACTCATCGCAGAAGGATTTCGGTCTGGAGGTGCAGGAGGGCACGCCTTATGTTATGATGGTTGTGGGTGTGAACGGCGCAGGTAAGACAACCACCGTTGGTAAACTCGCCGCACAGCTCACAAAGGCGGGTCGCAAGGTATATATCGGTGCTGCCGATACGTTCCGTGCCGCCGCCATCGACCAGCTGGCCGTTTGGGCCGAGCGCGCTGGAGCTACGATGATTCGTCAGGAGATGGGCTCAGACCCCGCTTCGGTGGCTTTCGATACGCTGAAATCGGCTGTGGCGAATGGTGCCGACGTAGTGTTGATTGACACGGCAGGCCGTCTGCACAACAAGATTGGCTTGATGAACGAGCTGACAAAGATTCGCAACGTGATGTCGAAGGTTATCCCCAACGCTCCGCACGAGGTGATGCTCGTACTGGACGGCTCGACGGGGCAGAACGCCTTCGAGCAGGCGCGTCAGTTCACGCAGGCTACGCAGGTTACATCGCTCACAATCACCAAGTTGGACGGCACAGCCAAGGGTGGTGTTGTGATTGGCATCAGCGACCAGTTCCATATTCCCGTACGTTATATCGGTATCGGCGAGGGCATCGACCAGCTGAAGATGTTCGACCGTCACCAATTTGTTGACGCCCTTTTCGGGGAGCAGAAATAACAGAAAATGAAAAAGATAAACGTCATAACCTTAGGTTGCTCGAAGAATACGGTTGATAGCGAGCATCTGATGGCGCAACTCGCGGCAGCAGGTTACACGCTCTCGTTCGACAGCGACCGCACCGACGCCAAGGTGGTGGTTATCAACACCTGCGGATTCATTGGCGACGCCAAGCAGGAGAGCATCGAGACAATCCTCGACGCCGTTGCGGCCAAGGAGGCAGGATTAATTGAGCGGCTGTTTGTAATAGGCTGTTTGAGCGAGCGTTATGCCGACGAATTGCGCGAGGAGATTCCTGAGGTGGATGAATATTTCGGCGTGAAGGATTGGGCTGACATCGCCGCGGTGCTGGGTGCCGAGCATAAGGCCGAGCTTGAGACCGAGCGCGTGCTGACAACACCCAAGCACTACGCCTACTTGAAGATTTCCGAAGGATGCAACTGGCTCTGTGGCTACTGCGCCATTCCGCTTATTCGTGGCCGCCACGAGTCGGTGCCGATGGAGCAGATTCTCGACGAGGCTCGCAAGTTGGCCGAGCGTGGCGTGAAGGAGATTATGGTTATCGCTCAGGACACCACATACTACGGCATTGACCTCTACGGTCGTCGTCGCCTGGCCGACCTGTTGACCGAGCTGTGCCGCATAGAGGGCATAGAGTGGATTCGTCTGCACTATGCCTACCCCGCTGCCTTCCCCGAGGATGTAATCGAGGTGATGGCGCGTGAGCCGAAGATTTGTAAATATCTCGATATTCCCTTCCAGCACATCTCAGACAATATGCTCTCGGCGATGAAGCGCCGCCACACAAAGGCCGAGGCAATGGAGCTTATCAGCCGTCTGCGTGAGCGTATACCCGACATTGCCCTGCGTACCACACTTTTGGTGGGCTATCCTGGCGAAACGGCCGAGGATGTGGCCGAATTAGAGGCATTTGTGCGAGAGGTTAAGTTTGAGCGCTTGGGCGTATTCCCCTACTCGGAGGAGGAGGGAACTTACTCGGCAGAAAACCTCAAGGACGACGTGCCCGAGGAGGAGAAGCAGAGTCGTGCCGACCGTATAATGCTCATACAGGAGCAGATAGCTCTGGACAATAACCTCGCACGTGTGGGACGCACGATGCGCGTTGTGGTCGATTCGCGTCAGGGTGATTACTACGTAGCTCGCTCGGAGTACGACTCGCCTGAGGTGGACCAGGAGATATTGATTCCCGTAGAGTTGCGACAGCTGCGTCGTGGTTGTTTCTACGATGTTCGCATAACCGATGCCGAGGGTTACGACCTCTACGGCGAGGTGATAGCCCCTTCGCGCAAAAAGCGTAGTTAATAGTGCTTTTACGCATTTTAGAGCTTCAAGAGGGGCAAAATTTGCTAAAAAGATATTTTATTTATATCTTTGAGTGTTAAAAACCGTATTACCACATTCAGATGGCTTGCAAAAGTATCATAACACACATTCAGGCTCAGGCCGAGCGAGTGATAGAGCAGCACGAAAGACTGGAGGCTGACTATGCTCAAGTGTGTCAAGAGCGTGATGAGCTACGCGTAAAGATGCGCGAGCAGGAGGAGCAGTTGCGCGAGCTGAAGGCTGAGGTGCAGCGTCTGCGTCTGGCCGAGAGTCTGGGTGGAAATGCTACGGACAAAGCAAAATCGCGCGCACGCATCAACCTGTTATTGCGGGAGGTTGACAAGTGCATAGCGCTACTGACGAAAGCTTCAAACTAATAGGACGACGAATAAAGATTCATGACGATGGCGAAGCAGGAGAAAACTACGCAGAAGATACACCTAAAGCTGGCCGGCAAGGCCTACGGCTTGGAGATACTCCCCGAGAAGGAGGAGATATATCGTATGGCCGAGCGTGAGGTGAACGCCAGCGTCAGCAAGTGGCAAAAAGCCTTTGGCGACAACTTCTCGGTACAGGATTGTTTAGCTATAGCCGCGTTGCAACTCTGCATAAACAACATATCAATCGCCCGCCAGAGTGAGATGAGCGATGAGGATATGGAGGCACTGGATGCTCTCTCGCAGCGACTGGACAAACACCTAAACCGTATGCCACGCCCCACAAAGGGCAAAAAATAACACCAAACTGCATGGAAGATATTTCTTCCAGCGAAAGGAGAGGGGAGGGTGAAAGATTCCCCGAAAACGTTCTTTACATAGAAAATCTACCCGCATAGATTCCTTATAGCTTTGCGAAACTGAACACTTATTACATTGGGTCAACTCTCGGTTT
>CAYLRH010000185.1:0-3471 GCA_964385905.1 uncultured Alistipes sp. | reverse complement strand
CATACCGATACCCATGTTGAAGATGTTGAACATTTCACGGTGAGCTACCTTTCCGTACTTCTCCAGGAAGTGGAATACGGGCAAAATCTCCCAGCTACCCTCGGTAACCTCAACACCCTGACCCTCGGTCAAGATACGGGGAATATTCTCGTCAAAACCACCGCCTGTGATGTGGCTGATACCGTGAACGTCGCAGTTGCGGATTACGTCCAATACCTGCTTAACGAAGATGCGTGTAGGAGTGAGCAACACCTCGCCCAGAGGCTTGTCGCCCAAATCAGCGTGGGGCTGATGCAGGTCGAAGTTGTTGTCGCTGACAATCTTACGCACGAGGCTGAAACCGTTTGAGTGAACACCGCTTGATGCGATACCAATCAATACGTCGCCAACCTTAACCTTTGTGCCATCGATAAGCTTCTCGCGCTCAACAACACCGCAGGTGAAACCAGCGATATCGTACTCGCCACCGCCGTACATACCCGGCATCTCGGCAGTTTCGCCACCAATCAAGGCACAGCCAGCCTGACGGCAACCCTCGGCAACCGAAGCTACAATAGCCTCAATCTTTGCGGGCTCGTTGTGGCCAACGGCAACATAGTCCAAGAAGAACAAGGGCTCGGCACCCTGTGCCAAAACGTCGTTTACGCACATTGCAACAGCGTCGATACCGATTGTATCATGCTTATCCATCTCGAAAGCGAGCTTAAGCTTTGTACCAACACCATCGGTTCCGCTCACCAAAATAGGCTCCTTATAGCCGAGTGATGCGAGGTCGAACATACCACCGAAAGCACCGATGTTTCCCATAACACCAGGGCGCGAGGTAGATTTTACGTGCGACTTGATTCTGCGTACTACTTCGTATCCGGCTTCAAGGTTTACACCGGCATTTTCATAACTTTTTGCCATAGTCTTTATAAAAGTTTGAATTATTTATTTTTGTCTTGTTATTTCATCTCAAAGTCCACCAATATCGGAAGGTGATCCGACGGGTAGTGGAATTTAGTCTTCTCGTCACGAACGGGATCTTTGGTGAAAGCGTCGTTGACAACATACGCATCAACGATTCTGTCGTAAAGAGGTGCCGTACAATAGACAAAGTCTATGCGCGATTCGCCCGCGATAGTTGTGTGGAACTCGCCAGGAAAACGCTCAGCTATTATATCTATATAAGGAGTATTGCTACGGATATAGTCGTGTACCAAGAAACGAGTATCATCATCTGCCCACTTATAGAAGTGGTTGTCGATGCGACTCTGTGAGTTGAAGTCACCGCACATGAGCCAATACTCCTCTTCAGCATTCTCAGCCTTATTAATGGTATTGTTGCAGATATACTCCATCTCCATTTTACGATACTTGTCACCCTCGTTGTTGGCTCGGCTTGCCTCCAAGTCCTCAGCTCGGAAGGCGTGCTTCTGTGGCCATGTGTGCAGAGTGACGATGTTCACCTTCTTGCCGTTGAACTCCACGCGGAAGTGTCCTGCGCCATGTGTTACGACATTATTGGGTTCCTCTCCCACGATTTGCTCGACAACTTCTATCGGAAGTTTCGAGGTAATCACCTGCGGATAGTTATCGCGATGACCACCCTTCTCCCAATAAGTGTGACCAAAACGAGCTGCTAATTCACCCCAATTATCAACAAGGTATCGCTCCTCGGGTGCGCACTTTTCGTTGGTGCCACCTTTATAGATTGTTTGCGCCTCACACCAGACGCATACGTCGGGGTCGTACTCCTGCACCCATGCTGCAAAGTTATTGTAACCGTTGCCTTGATCGGCCCACATGCCATTCTGGAAATTCCAATAGAGGACACGCAGCGTAGTCTTCTCCTCGCTACCCTTGCTCTCGCAACCAACCGCCACAGCAACCATCAAGGCTGCTGCAGCGATTATGCGAAATATTTTTGGAGTTTTCATACTCATTTATTCACCCTTGAAATAGTTTACGGCATTGGCGAAGATGCTCTGCATCTTGTTGCCGTGGATATTCTTAAAGAGGTTTTCCTCGTAACGCTCGGTGTGGCCCATCTTACCCAAAATCTGACCGTTCGCGCTGATGATACCCTCGATACCATAGCTTGAGCCGTTGGGGTTGTATGGTGCGCATAGTGTTGCCTCGCCTGCGGGGTCAACATACTGGAATGCCACCTGACCATTTGCGAACAACTCCTCAGCCATCTCGTCGCTCACTACGAACTTACCCTCACCGTGGCTGACTGCGATAGAGTGCTGCTCGCCAAGCTCGAATGATGAGAGCCAGGGCGAAGAAGTTGTAGCTACGCGTGTAGATACAATCTGCGAGATATGGCGGTTGATGTCGTTGCGGAACAATGTGGGCGACTCCTTAACAACCTGTCCCAAGCGGCCATAAGGCAACAAGCCCGACTTAACCAATGCCTGGAAACCGTTACAGATACCCAAAATCAAACCACCGCGGTCCAACAGAGCGTGGATAGCGTCGGTGATAACCTTGTTGTTAAGTACGTTTACGATAAACTTACCTGAACCATCGGGCTCATCACCAGCAGAGAAACCACCGCTCAATGCCAAGATGTGGCACTCGTCGATATGCTTCTTCATCTTCTCAATAGATGCGGTGATATCCTCGGGTGTGAGGTCGCAGAATACGCTTGTAGTAGTCTTAGCACCTGCACGCTCGAATGCCTTGGCTGTGTCGTAGTCGCAGTTTGTACCAACGAATGCGGGAAGGTATACGATAGGCTGCTCAACGGGAGCACCTGTGTACTTGATAATCTTCTTCTCAGGCTCGCTCTTACGTGTAGAGCCACCCTCAACACCGCGGTCGGGATAAATCTGGCAGAACTTCTCTGAGTTAACCTTCTGCAATGCGTTCACGCAGAATGTCTCGCCGTTGAATGTAACCTCGGCAGCCTCCACGGTCTGACCGATAAGCTCGGCAACGTCGAATGAAAGTTCCTCTGCGGCCTCAACAACGAATGAACCGTATGCATAGTTGAACAATGCCTGCTCGTCCATCTTCACATCAGCACCGACGCAGTTACCGAATGACATCTTTGCAACAGCCTCTGCAACACCACCGAAGCCTACTGCGTAAGCAGCGACAATCTTACCCTGCTCAATAGCCGATGATACGAAGTTGAAGTTGCGCTTGAGCTGGTCTGTGTCGGGCATATAGTTTGCCAGCGGAGTGTGCTTAATCATATAGAGTTTGTGGCCGGCAGCCTTGAACTCGGGGCTGATAACGGTGCGAGCGTCAACGGTAGTGATACCGAACGCCATAAGCATAGGAGGCACGTTGATATCCTGGAATGTACCGCTCATAGAGTCCTTACCACCAATTGAGGGCAGACCCAGAGCTACCTGCATCTTCAAAGCACCGAGCAACGCTGTCAAAGGCTTACCCCATGATGTCTCGCTGTTCATACGCTCAAAGTACTCCTGATATGAGTAACGCATCTTGTCGTAGCGAGCACCTGCTGCAACA
>CAYLRH010000184.1:0-3475 GCA_964385905.1 uncultured Alistipes sp. | reverse complement strand
ATACGCTCGCGCGACATAACAAATCCCTTCAGCGGGTCAACCTCGTGACGATTAGCGCCCTTGATAAGAATAGGCTGGCCAGTAACCAGCAACAGACCATCCTTAATCTCCGACGAGCGGAAACCTACTCGCTGCGCATACACCTCCTGACCGGCATTCACCACAACCTTATATAGGTTGGGGGTTTCAGCCGTCCACTTGGCGGGATTCTTCACCTCGAAAGTATATGAGGCCTTACCCTTTGACGGAGTAACCTTCGCCTCAGCTACAACATCACCCGCAGGGCAGAGCAACTTAACATCAGCCGCCTTCACGCCTGCCGAGAACTCCATCTCCATAGCAAGTTTACCATCCGTATAGTTATTCTCCAACGAGGGAGTAATCATCATATCGGTCATGCGAGCCTTTGCACGAGCAACCAGCTCCACATCGCGTGAGATACCGCTCAGACGCCACAAGTCCTGGTCCTCGAGATATGAGCCGTCGCACCAGCGGAAAATCTGCAATGCGATAAGGTTCTCACCCGCCTTTACAAACTTGGTCACGTCAAACGAAGCACCCAGATGGCTATCCTCCGAATAACCTACAAACTTACCGTTCACCCAAACATAAACGTTTGACACGGCAGCTCCGATGTTAAGGAAGATATCGCGTCCCGTCCAGTTAGCAGGCACGTTGAATGTACGGCGGTATGAACCTACGTGATTCTGCTCGATAGGCACATAGGGAGGATTATGCTCAAAATTGCCTCGCCAAGCATATCCGATATTTACATACACGGGGTCACCATAGCCGTTGAGCTCCCACATAGCGGGAACCTCCATCGTACCCCAACCCTTGTCGTTATAACCTACGGCATAGAAGTCGGTAGGACGCTGGTCGGCGTTCTCCACCCAATTGAACTGCCATGTACCATTAAGCGACAAGCGATATGGACTTGCCTTGTCACAGTACACACCCTTGGCACCCTCCTCCGTCTCAAAAATCTTGAACGATGCCGCCATTGGCGCACGGTTGATTTCGTTTACGTTAGGATCTTGCCACTCGGTAAAATTTTGCGCAACGGCACCCATCGAAATGAGTGCCGTCGCAAAAGATAATATGAGTTTTCTCATATATACTATATTTAATTGTAGATACTACATTACTTCTTCAGCACGAGACGAGCTGCGATAGGATAGTGATCCGAGGGGCAGCGGTGGATGTGCTTGCGGAAGCTGATCTCCTGAGGAGCTGCGTTACCCTTAATCTCGGGAGCGGGCTGAGTGTTGGGAGTCCAGTAACCGTCGGTCAAAACTGCGTAGTTTGTAACCTCCAAAGCCGATGTTACGAAGATGTGGTCGATACGGCTCTTAGTGTGAAGGTCAGCGTTGAATGAGTTGAAAGTACCGTTAGTAGCGAACTTCTCGGCAGCAGCCTCGTAAGAATCCTTCATAACGCCACCCTGCAACATTGTGTGGTAAGCCTCGTTGTTCTGGTCAACGTTGAAGTCGCCTGTTACGATAGCGGGCTCCTTGCCACACATATCCAAAACCTGCTTGATGATGAGCTTCGCACCCTCGCGGCGAGCCTCAACACCTACGTGGTCCATATGCAGGTTGAAGAACCAGAACTTAACCTTTGTCACCTTGTCCTGAAGACGAACATAAGAGCAGATACGGGGCAGAGCAGCGTCCCAACCCTTAACACCTACCTTCTCAGGAGTGGGAGAAATCCAGAATGTACCTGAATCCAACAACTTGAAGCGGTCCTTCTTGTAGAATACGGGAGAGTACTCACCCTTCTCCTTACCGTCGTCACGGCCAACGCCTACTGAAGCATACTCAGGCATCTCACGCAACATATCCTCCAACTGATTCTTCTTCACCTCCTGAGCGCCGAACACATCGAAACCGTACCACTGTACCTGGTCGCAAAGAATCTTATAACGTGTAGCCCAGCCGTCACCCTTACGAGCGTCGCCCTGGTTATCATTACGAATGTTGTAAGAGCCTACGATAAGGTTCTGTGCATCGGCAAACATCACTGTGCAAGCCAATGCTGCAAGTAAGAAAATCTTTTTCATAATTAGTAGTTTTTGAAATGTATTTTTATCAAGGCAAATATAATTATTATGACTTTAATTGCCAAACATCAAACCATATAAAAATAGGCCACTCTCGAAAAAAAGTGGCCTAAAGTATAATTGTGTATGAATATTATGCGAGCAACGGCTTCACAACACCAAACAACAGATAAGCAACAATCAACGTAACAACAATATTGAAGCCCTGCGCTGTAAGGAATGCCCACAGCGGACGACGGTTCTCCTTCGAGAAAATATCGGCAAAGCGCGTCTCCAATCCAACGCATACAAAGGCGATGCTAAACAGAGTGTTTGTAAAACCTTTTGTAATCTTACCGATAGCCTTTGCGTCGGCCGTATCCATCATAAAGCTGAAGACCAACGATGCCAAAACAAAGCCCACAACAAACTTCGGGAAGCGGTCCCAAATTACACCCAACGTAGGCTTCTCCTCATGCACCTCACCCTTATAGGTCCACATCAGCGATATAACGAAAGCCGCCAGGCCGAGCAATACATTCTGCGACGATTTAACGATAATAGCCGTCTGCGCAGCCGTTTCGCCAAGCATCGTACCCGATGCAGCCACAGCACCCGTAGTGTCGATTGTACCACCAAGCCAAGCACCTGCAACCTCCTCGCTAAGTCCCATCAAATCAGCAATCCACGGCATGATGTACATCATAGGAATAGCACACACCAGCACCAGCGAGATGATGTACGACAGCTTCTTATTATCACCCTTGATAACGCCCGCCGTTGCAATAGCTGCCGACACGCCACAAATTGAAACGGAGCTTGCGAGCATCGTGGACATCTCATCATCCACGCCCATCTTACGCGAGATACGGAATGCAAAGAACCACACCGTAAACACCACGATAAGCGCCTGCGCCAAGCCGAATACACCCGACTTCAGCACCTCGCCAAAGAGAATTGTCGAGCCCAAGCAGACGATACCTATCTTAATATAAAACTCGCTCTGTATTGCGGGCTTCAGCCACTCAGGCACACGGAAGCAGTTGCTCACGATAAGGCCGAAAATCACAGCGAAGAATACCGACTCCAGTCCCCACTCTTTAATGATGGGGATATTGGCGACAACCTGCGCACCGAGCGAAAGCAAAAAGATTACCAGCAACGAAAGGAATATACCCATCATCTTACGACGCAATACAGCGTGGCAGAGATAGGTCAAGCCCAAGATAGATGCGAACATTGTGGTGGCCTTAAACCAAGATGCCGACGAGCCTAACTCTTTGGGCATAGAGGGCATGTACTCCGGGAACAGTGTAGCCAGCAGCAACACGATAGCTCCAGCATAGACTATTACCCAGTCCTCATTTTTTAGAGTAGCTAATAGTTTTTTCATATCTTTAATTACTTAAAATTGCATTGTAATCATACATC
>CAYLRH010000183.1:0-3508 GCA_964385905.1 uncultured Alistipes sp. | reverse complement strand
GGATATGTCCCACACCAAAGCGGGCCAGCAGCGGGCCAATCATCATCACCGAGCCACGCAGACGGCGACAGCGGCGGTGGTAATCCTCGCTACGCATATAGTCGAGGTCGATATTGGCGGCACGGAAGGCGTACGAGTCCTCACTCAGACGCTCCACCTCAACGCCCATCGCACCCAAAAGTTCTATAAGCTGTATTATATCCAGAATCTGCGGCACGTTGTGCACAACCACCCTCTCGGAGGTGAGCAACACAGCACTCAAAATCTGTAAAGCCTCATTCTTTGCACCTTGCGGTGTCACGCTGCCATGCAGGCGCGTTCCACCCTCTACTTTGAAAATTGCCATATGATAGATTTTTATCAAATATACGCAATAAAGTCGAATCAACAAAATATTTTCCCTGCGAAACGACAAAATCGGGTGGTGAAAAAATTACCGCAAAAGGATTAAAGTATCATCTAATTTTGTATATTTGTACTATCGTTATTGTGTGAAAGAGATATTTTTAACCTAAATAACTGATTTTTTTATGAAAAAACTTATTCTTTCGGCTGTCGCTTTGACTATCGCAGTCAGCGTATCAGCACAGGGCCAGCGTCCTCAGCAGCAGCAGGACCCCAACCGTATGCGTCCAGGTATGACTGAGTTCTACACTCCCGTACCTAAGGTTGTAACTCCCGGTGACATCACAACCAACTCAGCTCCATCTGATGCTATCGTATTGTTCGATGGTAAGGACCTCAGCGCATGGTCAGGTCGTGGTGGCGGCCCCGCAGAGTGGGACGTACACGATGGCGTATTCACAGTAAACAAGAAGAAGGGCGATATCCAGACTCGTCAGCACTTCAACTCATTCCAACTCCACATCGAGTGGTGCGTGCCCGAGAACATCACAGGTAAGAGCCAGAGCCGTGGTAACAGCGGTGTGTTCTTGCAGGGTATGTACGAGGTACAGATTTTGGATTGCTATGAGAACGAGACCTACACCAACGGTCAGACAGGTAGTATCTACAAGCAGGCTACTCCCCTTGCAAACGCTATGCGTAAGCCCGGCGAGTGGAACGTTTACGACATTATCTACAACGCTCCCGTATTCAACGCTGACGGTTCATACCGCGTGCCTCCCACCGTTACCGTTATCCACAATGGTGTATTGTTGCAGAACAACGTGACTATCCGCGGTACTACCGAGTACATCGGCCACCCGCAGGTTAAGAAGCACGGCGCAGGTCCCATCATCCTCCAGAGCCATGGCGACCCCTCAGAGCCTATCAGCTTCCGTAACATCTGGATTCGTGAGTTGTAATATTTGCAACGAAAATAAAAACTGCTAACCGTTGGGTTAGCAGTTTTTTTATGACAATTGGTTATCAGGGAATATCACCCATCCCATATTATTTATAGAAGTTGTATAACAGGAGCTATTTTACCCCACCACGAGGGTGGTGTTTCCTCCTTGCGGCTCGGCATGCCAGACACCAAAAGAGCCTTGTTATGTAACTTCTAATGATTTCCGCAGTCGTGGTGGTCGCACCCCTCGCCCGAATCGAGGATAAAGCCGAGCAGATAGGACTGCACAAGGGTTTCGATATCGCCCTTGCAACCGCGAACGACAACAATATCGTGTCGCTGCAATACGTTCTTGGCTCCCTCGCCCATATTTCCAGCCAGCATAACCTTTACGCCCATCTGCTGCAACACAGCGGCAATGCCCGACTTACAGCCACAACCCTCTGGCGAGGGCAGGGTTTCGCGGGCCACGATTTGGCGATTCTCGATAGTAAAGATTGTATAGTGGTCACAATGACCGAAATGATCATCGACACGACCGTCGCGTGTCGGCACAGCTATCTTCATACTCTTCTACTTTATAATCAAAGCCCTCGGCCCAAAACAAGGCCGAAGGCTATAATAAGAATATTCACTACTACTCAAACACGTGCGACATTGAGTTTCCATTCCACACCTGCGGAATCTCCAGGCCGAAAGCCTCGGCAATGGTGTGTGCCGTGTCGTACTGCATCATCGCCTGCTGGAACTCGCCACCCTTCTTGATGTTCTTACCGGCGATGATAAATGGTGTATCCATCTCCATAAGGCTACGGCCACCGTGGCTGGTGTTGATTCCGCCGTGGTCGGATGTAACGATGATGATACTATCGTCGTAGATACCTGCCTCCTTGATGGCTGCAAGAATCTGACCTAAGCAGGCATCCAGCTCCTCCATCTTCGCATAGTATGCAGGGGTGTCGTGACCTGCACTGTGGCCCACGTGGTCGGGGTCGTCGTAGATGACAACAAAGAAGTTGGGTTTCTTGTTCTTGATGTAATCGACAGATACGGCTGCAATATTTTCGGGTTTCTCCTTAACGCAGAAGTCGATGGCCTGATGGTCAATCAGAGGCTTAATACCGCCCCACTCATACACGCAACCAATCTCCGAGGTTGGCATCTGCTCATTCACAAGCGAGAAGATTGTGGGGAATACCCCATTCTCGTTTACATATACAGGCGTAACATCGGGTCCGTCGCCATTATTCGACCAGCCGTGGAACTCAGTCGGAGCGCCGCCAAACATCGAAGCCCAGTTGGGTGCGCTATCCGAGGGGAGTACGGTACGCTTGTGGAGGGTGTAAGAGCCCTCGGCCATCAGAGCACGGGTGTTGGGCATCTTCACCGAATCCATAGAGTATGAACCCCAACCATCAAAAGCGATTATAAACACGTGCTGAGCCTTTGGCTCATTGGCCTTGGGGGCACATGCTACCGCAGCAACCATTGCGATTGCGAAGAGAAGAAATTTTTTCATGCTATTTTGTTTTTAAGTTTTTCCATCTCACGCCCCGCCATAGCAGAGTGTGCAACATCTTCACAAAATTACAGAAAACTCTTTGAATAAAAAAATTCCGCCCGATAATCTCAGGCGGAACATTTTAGTTAGAGAAGAGCAGTTTCTCGCTATCGGCATCTATACAAATAGGCTTCTCGCGTACGACCTCGCCCGCGAGGATTCGCTTCGAGAGGTCGTTTACAACCTCACGCTGGATAACGCGCTTGACGGGACGCGCACCATACAAGGGGTCGTAACCCATCTGAGCTATGAGGTTGCGGGCTGTTGTGGTATATTCGAGCGAAATGCCATTCTGCGCAAGCATACGGCGAATTGCACCCATCTGAATATCAACAATCTGCTCGATGTCGTGGCGCGTGAGAGGCTCGAACATCACAATCTCGTCGATACGGTTCAGGAACTCAGGCTTGAGTTGTAGTTTCAACATCTCTACAACCTCATTACGTGTTCGCTCGACAACATCCTTTGCCACAGCCGAGCCATCAAAGGCAGCCGAGAAGTTCTCCTGGATAATATGCGAGCCCATATTCGAGGTCATGATGATTATAGTGTTGCGGAAATCGACCGTGCGGCCCTTGTTGTCGGTCAGGCGGCCATCGTCAAGCACCTGCAACAAGATATTAAACACATCGGGGTGAGCCTTCTCAATCTCGTCA
>CAYLRH010000182.1:0-3581 GCA_964385905.1 uncultured Alistipes sp. | reverse complement strand
GTCGTGCTCTACCAACTGAGCTAAAGAGGCATTTTGCAATTTCGGAACTCACGTTACACCTACGTGTCGCTTTCATCCCTGATTGCGAGTGCAAATATAAGGCACTTTTTTATTCTGTGCAAATTTTTTGCAAACTTTTTTCAAAAAAAATATCTTTTTCTCTAATCACTATTCCACTCGCCATTTGCCTCGATATAGATTATCGGGCGCTTAGGCTCAAGGGCCTTCAAGCGCAAGTAGCTCTCATACAGATTTATACCGTTTGATGACTCATCCGCCAGCAGATAACCGAGCACACAAGCGTAATTTCTCGTTACGTAATAAGTATTTTCCACTCTTTTAATGAATGCATCTGTCCAAGCCGGATTGTTTGACTCATTTCCGTTTAGACGACGAGAGATACCGCTATTGCGCGTACTGATGGGAAGCTGCGCCAAAACATACATACCCAACGAATCACACATACGATAAACATCATGCGGAACAGAGGCTGCGGGGAAACGGATAGCATTATAATTCAACAATCGCGCACCGAGAATATCCTTATCTGTAATCTTATCGGCATCGAAATTACTATAATTCAACTCGGTCTTGATTCCATTGATATAGAAATCGCCATTCTCATCATGTCTGATATCGCGGAAGCCTAAGAGATGTGTCTGGTACTCAACGTAACGTCCCTCAATCTGCGTCTTCAGATTCAAACGATAGCGCACGGGCATATCGGCACACCAAGTAAGCTCGTAAGGAATCTGCGTCATCACCTTAATTGTATCCTCACGCTTCATATCCAGCTCCACATCGCGATGTCCATAGGTAACCACCGTTGTATCGGGCGCAAGTATCTCGTAGTGGATACGCGCCTTTTTAGCATTAAGCGACTCGGTTTTTACAACAAAAGCCAACTCGACATTAGCCTGCTTCTGCGACAGTTCCACGCGGGTATTATGCACCACGTCACGCACACGCACAATAGGCTGCGACATGACATACACCTCACCCACTCGCGGTTCATCGGTCTGAATAAAGCTATCCAGTTTGCGGCTCCAATGATTTTTAAGCAGACGTATCTGGATTGTATTCATATCCTCATGTGTCGCCTTTGTAGCATCGAACTCCGCTGGTGCAAACGAGTTGGAGGTGTAACCCAACTTCTTGCCATTGATAATCACCTCATAAGCTCCCGACGCCTGATCCACGCGAACAATAGCATGACGGTTGAGCCATGCAAACGGAACTGTGAACTTGCCTGTAAAGACCGTAGCATCGGCCTCCTCCGAGCGTGTCCACTCCACCACGGGACGCAAATACTGCGACTTGACTACTACCCCACCATGAGTCTGCGCCAATGCAGAGGTGTTATAGGGGACTATTCTCGCTCTGGGTGTCAGACAATTCTCAGATACAACCTCCTGCGCCACAACAGATGTTACGGCCGCAAACAGAAGCGTTATGATAGAAATAAAACGTTTCATATATTTCGGATTATTCGTATATTTGTGTCAAAGTTATAAAAAAAATCGTTCCCGAGATGAATTCCACTCCAAAACTAAACTTTCCACCCATAAATTTACGTGCCAGGCGCGACAACGAGCGAATACTTGTATTCGATGAGGTACGTAAGATATATGTTGTGCTTACGCCTGAGGAGTGGGTTCGACGACATTTGGTGGCTTACCTGACCACACATTGCAACGCACCGCTACGCTCCATCGTGGAGGAGTATCCGGTAAATCTCAATTCGATGGCACAACGTGCCGATGTGGTTGTCATAGGCAACGATGCTCGACCTTTGCTCTTGGCCGAGTGCAAATCCGTAGATGTGAATCTCGACAACGAGAAGGTCTTGCTTGAGGTTTTCACTCAAGCCACGCGCTACAACGCCGTTGTCGGGGCCCGCTACATCGTAATCACAAACGGCCTACGACACTTCTGTTATGAGAAGGCTACGGAGGGGTACAAGCCTCTATCGTCATTCCCCAAGCTGGGATAATATTCTACATCTGCGAAGGCTGCATGCTCTCCACATAATCGCGGAACGAATCGCGGTAATTTATGCTGATAGGCACATACTCCTCGTTATCCAAATATACACGCCCACGCGCATAACCCGTAACATGCGCAAGATTTACGATGTAGGAACGGTGTACTCGCATAAAGCGATCTGCGGGAAGGGCGCTCTCCATATTTTTCAGACGCAGCAGAGTCATAATAGATGTACCTGAGGTCAAATGCAGACGCACATACTCACCCACACTCTCGATATAGATAATATCGGCATAGCGCACCAACGACACCTTATAATCGGCCTTAATTGAGATACAATCCTTATTCTCGGCAGATGGCTGCACGGGTTCGGCCTCCACGCTTGGTGTAATCTGCTCCTCACGCAAACGCTGTAATTCGAGCAACGAGCGGGCCTTGCCTACGGCGCGTTCAAAATCGGTGAAACTAAATGGCTTGAGCAGATAGTCCACCGCATCAAGGCGGAAACCCTCAATGGCATACTCCGAATATGCCGTGGTGAAAATCACCATCGGGGGATTCTCCAGCCCACGCACGAAATCCACACCGCTCATGTCGGGCATATTGATATCGACAAACATAATATCAACCTTTTGCTCGCCAATCACCTGCACGGCTGTGCGGGCACTACTGCAAAGCGCCACAACCTCAAGATCCTCGATACGCTCTATATATTTGCTCAACTGGCGTAGTGCCAGAGGCTCATCATCTATTGCTATGCACCTTATCATATATCATTGGTATTGACAGTTTAACTCTATATTCACTCTCACGACTCTCATCTATATCGAGTTTATAATTATTTCCAAAGAGCAGCTCCAGACGCTTGCGTACATTCTCCAAGCCGATACCACCCTTCTCAACATTCAGCCCCTTATGACGCGAATTGCGCACCTCGCAAATAGCCATTCCATCCTGACAACGGAGATTGATATGCACATACGAAGGTCTATCGTAGCTTACTCCATGCTTAAAGGCGTTCTCCACAAAAACAATCATCAGCAGAGGTGGCACTTTGGCATCGAGAGGCATGGGATTCTGCACCTCCATGCGTACATCCACATCGCTCATATATCGTATACGCATCAGCGAAATGTAATTCTCCATAAAATTCACCTCCTGCGCCAGATTGGTATGAGCCTTCTCCGAGTCATACAACACATATCGCATCATCTTCGATAGCTCTATGACGGTGGATTTGGCCGACTCGGTGTCGATGTCAATCATCGCATGGATGTTATTGAGCGTATTCATGAAGAAATGCGGATTAATTTGATATTTCAGATAATCCATCTCGGCCTGCAAACTATGGCGCTCCATCTCAATCATCTTCTGTTCGTCCTGAATCGAGCGGAAGATAAACTTGATAGTGCAATTGGCACCCATCATAAAGAGTCCCAGCAACACATTCCAATACCACGCCAAATCAGTAAATGACGCACGGCCATGAACAATATACATATCACCTCCAGCATAGGGCAGATGACGCAGGCTGTCCTGATAATACTCCATCGGGTAGAATATAGCCGTCATCATCACTATCGCCACAGCAAAAT